>DASSMB010000044.1:0-7514 GCA_035689095.1 Rubrobacteraceae bacterium
TGCTGAGAGCCACGACGGTCACAGTCGGCAGAAGCGCGTTCCTGAGCGCGTGCTTGAGATAGACCACCCGACGGCTCAGACCCTTGGCCCGCGCAGTCCGCAGGTAGTCCGAGGAGAGCACATCGAGCATGGCGCTGCGCTGGAACCTGCTGAACTCCGCGACGCTGATCACCGAGAGCGTCAGGAGCGGAAGGGTTAGGTGCTGTAGCAGATCCACCACCCCTCCCGTGCCGGTCATTCCGGAGATGTAGAAGATGCGAACGCCGGCCCAACTCGTCAGATAGACGCCCAGGACTAGCTGCAAGATCAAACCGAGCCAGAAGGTCGGCATGCTGTACCCGACGAAGGATAAGAACGTGCCCGCGTTATCCAGAGCGCTGTACTTCTTTATCGCCGAGTAGATGCCAAACGGTATGGCGACGATCACGGTGAATAACAGCGAGGAGCCCATCAGGAGGACCGTAGGCCATATCCTGCGACCGATGATCGAGTTCACCGAGGTGCTCTGCTCGAAGCTGGTCCCCAGGTCTCCCCTTAGCATGTCGCCCATCCAGATCCCGTACTGCACCGGGAGCGGCTGGTCCAGCCCGTACTCGGCGGTTAGCCGCACTATGTCCGACTGCTGGATACGCGGGTTCTGCTTGAGGTTGAGCAGCGGGTCCCCAGAGAGACTTACCAGCACGAAGAATACAATGCTGGCGAGAAAAAGCACTAAGATACTGAACAGTGTTTTTCTGACTATATATGCAAGCAACTTATAGAGTGCCCCCGGTCGAAGGTCCCGGTTATGGGGATTGACCTCCCCCATCGATCCAGGATTATATATTAACGGCAGTATGCCCGGCCCGGAGAGTCTCCGGGCCGGGCGCCTCGTGTTAGCCTCCTAGCCGGAGAACTTCCAGTCGCCGATGTTCCAGAACGGCCCGGCGAGGGTCGGGTTGACCTCCGGCCCGGAGAGGTTCTCCTTGTACGCCTGGATGACCGGCCGCTGGTACATCGGGATGAGCGGCAGGTCTTTCACCATAAGGTCCTGCACCTGACGGAGCAGGTCGGCCCGCTTGCTCACGTCCACTTCCTTATCGGACTCTTTCATCAGCTTCGTGGCCTGCTCGTTCTTGTACCGGTAGTAGTTCTGGCCGTCGGGCGGCTGCTGATCGGCACTGAAGAGCGAGGTTATCGTGGGATCGGGATTGGCGAGCCAGGCCCACTCGCCCATCTCGAAGGTCCCCTCCGGGGTCCACTTGCCGAAGAAGGTCTCCGCGGCGGTGTTCTTTATGTTCACCGTGATGCCGACGTCCTTGAGCTGCTGCTGGACTATCTGCTGCAGCGTCTCGCGCAGCTTGTTGTCGGAGGTGGTGGAGAAGGTAATCTCCATCTTGGCCCCCTCGCTCTTTGCCTGCTGCGCGAGTTGCTTGGCCTTGTCCGGATCGAAGGTGTACTCCGCCCAGGCGGGCGTGTAGTACGGTTTCTGGTCCGGGACCAGGACGCTCTCCAGCGGTTTGACCTGTCCCTTGAGTAGCTGTTCCACGACCTGCTTGCGGTTGATGCCGTAGGCGATGGCCTGGCGCATCTTGAGGTTGTCCACCTTGTCCAGGTTGAACGCTATGTGCTCCCAGACCGTTCCGGCCTTGGTCTGCACCGTAACGCCGTCGTAGCCCTTGAGCTTCTCGATGAGGCCGCTGTCCACCGGCGGGCTGATAAAGTCCACCTCTCCCGACTGCAACGAAGTGTTCAGCGTGTTGGTGTCGGGGATGAAGCGGAAGGTGATCTCCTTGAGCGCGGGCTTCTCGCCCCAGTAGTTATCGTTACGCACCCAAGTCAGGTTCTGGCCCTTCTTCCACTCCTTGAGCTTGAACGGGCCGCTGCCGACGATCTCGTTGTTGGCGACCTTGTTGAAGTCCTTGCCCTCGTAGATGTGCTTCGGCAATATCTGAGTCTCGGAGCCGCCCAGCAGTGTCATCCAGGGCGCGAAAGGCTTGTCCTTCTTGAAGGTGAAACGGACCGTCAGCTTGTCCGGCGTCTCGAACTTCTCTATATCCTCCCAACCGAGACGGGTGATGATCTTGTTCTTCTCGTCCATGATGGTGTCATAAGTGAACCGGGCGTCCTCGCTCGTGAGCGGCTTGCCGTCGGAGAAGGTGATCCCGTCCTTCAGCTTGTACTCGATGGTGAGCGGGTCCTTGTTCACGACCTTCGGCATCCCGTCAGCGAGTTGCGGCTTTAGGGAGAGGTCGGGCATGATCATGAGCGGCGACTGCTGGATCCCGGCTACCATGTCGTTGGTAGCCGCCAGGTCGCCACCGACGATGAACTGGTTGAGGATCGCCGGCTCCTGGTCGTAGCCGACCGTCAGAGTGTCTCCGCCACCCCCACCTCCGCCACCTTGCTGGCCGCCGCCTCCGCCACCACCGCAGCCCGCGACACCCAGTAGAGCGGCGCCCGCTAGACCGGCTCCGCTGATCTTCAGGAAATCCCGCCGGGTCAACCCCACAGCGCCCGGCGGTCGCTCCATCCCGGACCTGGCTTCTTTCTCGCTCATGGATTCTCCTCTCTCATCTATGTGTGCTCGCTATGCGCTCCCCCGGATGCAATCCCTGCGCAACGATATACGAATGCGCCTTACCGCCTGGTATTTTAGGCTGACTTATGGCGTCTTGCCGCAGTATAAGCCTATGTTTAATGATGATGCAACACTGCACAATAGTATCAGTCGCTGCATGCTAAAGATCACGGCGCTGCCGTACGGGCGACTGGTAGGTGTGGATGCGCGGTCCACGGCGGGAGAAGAGAGCCAGAATGGCCGCGCCGGTACCGAGAAGGGCAAGAGCGTAGAGCAGGAGGTTGCCGAGGAACGGTATCTGGTAGACGGCGGCCACGATCAGGGCCCCAACCACGGCGGCCAGGGCGTTGCCCGCCCGGTAGCGGCCCGTGGCGAGGACCACCTTGCGCCCGATAAAGAACGCAACCACGAGCGCCCCGAACGCGATCAACGCCAGGTAAGCCGGAGCCAGGAGGAGCAGCAAGGGTATTCCCACCACCGAGATCGCGAGCAGCACCCCCAGAACGGCCGCCGCCGGTATGGTCCCGACGCCCAGGATCAGGGACCACACGGGAGAGTCCTCCAGCGCGCGCGAGGCCGACGTTACGGGCCCCGGAGCCAGCACCGCGACCAGCAGGCTGCAAGCCACGAAGACGAGCGCCGCGAACAGCCATCCCACGAAACCGAGCAGCTTGAAGTCACCCGAAGTACGGTCGAAGTCCGAGGCCATACCCGTCAGCACGGCGCCCCGCACGGCGCTCCGGTTCCCCATGACCTGCCCGCTCCCGCAGTTGAGGTTGCCCAGGACCAGAGCGTCAGGGCCCAGCCGCACGTTACCATGCTCCACGTCCACGTTCCCGGCCACCGGGGCGTCTATGTATACGTCTCCGAAGTCCGCCGCCACGCCCCTTACCGGCGCGTAGACGTAGACATCGCCCCACCCGGAACTGGCAGTGCCGCCAATAGGGTGCCGGATCTCGACGTTGCCGAAGGCGGACCCGACATCTCCGGCCACCGGGCCGTCCACCCTCACATCGCCCATGAATGTCGAGACTTCATCCATCCGCTCGTCCGGCCGCACGACCACGTCGCTCATGGCCCGGTTCTCGAAGGCCTGCGCGGGCAGCGGAAGCAGGACCAACATCCCCAAGAGAAGAGCCGAGAGTGATAAGAGTAGTCCCGTTGAGAATCTCATCGAGAATCGGGGCCGCAAGGTTGCGGGGTGGATCATGCCTGCCGGGAGCTGCGGCGCGCCGCCGAAAGAACGGCCGCCGCGATAACCAGGTCCGCAACCGCCCCGAACGCCAGCGCGATCAGAATAACGGGTCCCGCCATTGAGAAGACCGTGACCGCCAGATGGGCGAACCCCGAGACGATACTCCAGAAAACGTCCACCGCGCTCGTCGCGGCGGTGACGGGGTTGGTGCCGTTGAGGTCTAGGGCGACCAGCGCGGCGAGTAACAGGGCCAGGGCGAGCGTCCCCCACAGGAGACGGGCCTTTACGGGCCGGGTCGGCAGCGCCATCGCGACTCCCTGGCACACCGAGCGCGAACGGGCCTCGGAGATCTCCAGACGTTCCAGGTAGGCGTTCAAATCTACCTCGCGCTGGTACAGCTCCTGGCACTCGGGGCAGGCGTCCAGGTGCTCCTGGACCTCGCTCTTTCGAGCGGGAGAGAGCGTCCCGTCGGCGAGCTCGAAGACAATCTCCGGGTCGCAGTCGCATGGTCCTCTCACAGGCCCTCACCGTCTTCTCTCAGCTTCTCGGCGAGCATGTTGCGGGCGCGGAAGAGCCGGCTCTTCACGGCCTGAACCGTCAGGTCCAGCACGTCGGCTATCTCGGCGTAGGACATCTCCTCGGTATAGCGAAGGATCAAGGGCACGCTGTAGGTCTCCGGGAGCGTCATGATCGCCTCCTGCACGACCCTGGAACGGTCGGCCTCAAGAGCCAGGCTCTCCGGGCCTCCGGCGCTGCTGGCGGAGCCGGCGTGCGTCTCCGGGTTGAACTCGACTACCTCCCGGCGGCGGCGCAGGGTGTCCACCCCTAAGTTGTTGGCGATGGCGAGCAGCCAGGTCTTGAAGCGGTAGTCGGGGTTGAATGTCTCCAGGCGGTCGTAGGCCCTGAGGAAAGTCTCCTGCACCAGGTCCTCCACGGAGACCTCGCGGCGCGCGTAGGGGTAGAGGATGCGCCCGACGAGCCGCTCGTAGCGGCGGACGAGCTCCTCGTACGAGCGGACGTCACCGGCCAGGGTGCGGACGACGAGGTCGTTGTCGTCCAGCGCCTCGCGCCGGACCGAGAGGCCGCGGACTCGCTCGCGCCAGCCTCCCAGGGTCACTGTGGATGCGTGCTCCATACGAGAATACTAATACGAACCTCACCGGTAAAAGTTTCTGAGAGAATGTACGGTGTGGCCGAAAAAAATGGATCATCCCTCACAGCGATCAAGCCTGCCCCGGTCCTTGCCGCCCTGATCGCCGCTCATACCCTCGTCTACCTCGCCGTCACATACCTCGCGGTATCTAACGGACCGGCCTTTCAGGTAGAGATATTCCGGGAATATGCGGACAAGATCTCCGCTGGCAACCTTCCCTACGCCGACTTCCTCTACGAGTATCCACCCCTTAGCCTGTTCATCCTCATCTTACCGCGCCTCCTGGTCTCGGACCCGGCGGCCTACGCCGCGCTCTTCGGCGCAGAGATGCTCCTCTTCGACATAATAATCCTCCTGGCGCTCTCCCGGATAGGCGTGAAACCCCTCCTCCTCTACGGCGTGGGCCTTCTCCTGTTCTGGCGCCTCCCCTATATCCGCCACGACCTCGTCCCGGTCGCCTGCGCCACCACGGGCGCGCTTCTCCTGCTGCGAGGCCGGACGCTGTGGGCCGCGGCGCTCTGGGGCGTGGGCGGGGCGATCAAGCTATACCCCATCGTCGCCGTCCCGGCTCTCGCCGCCGGAGCGGCCTTGCGGCAGACGGCGGCGCGCTGGGCCGTGGCCGGCGCCGTATTCGCGGGCGGCATCCTCTGGGGAATCCCGGCCTTCGGACCGCGGGCGCTGGAGTTCCTAACCTACCACTCCGACCGTCCGGCCATGATAGAGAGCCTGCCGGCGAACCTGCTCCTCCTGCTGCCCGGCGGGCGAGTAACCCACTCTTTCGGGAGCTTCAACGTGGTCGGCCCGCTGGGGGACAGCCTGGTGGGGTTCTTCGAGGTCTTCCAGCTCGTCGTGACGGTGCTGGCGTTGCTCGTGGTGTGGCGGCAGGGACACGGAGCGGAGCCGCGGACGGTCGCCGTGCGCGGGGCGGCGGTCGCGACGTTCGCCTTCGCGGTCTTCGGGAAGGTGCTCTCGCCGCACTTCCTGTTCTGGCCGCTGCCGCTCGTAGCGATCTCGACGGCGCTCGGCGGGTTGCGGTTCCCGCGCGCTACCTGGGCGCTCTACTTCACCGTCATCCTCGTAACGACCGCGATCAACGAGCAGTACTGGGCCATAGATGAGAACCTCCCCTACTTCACCGCCATGCTTACGGCGCGCAACCTGCTGCTACTCCCGCTCTTCGGGCTTCTCCTGCTGCGCCCGCCGGAAGATCAGGAGGAACAAAAACACCGCGCTCACACCGGAGGCAACGACCAGCGCATTCGGTAACCCAACGTCGCGGGCGGCAGGTTTACCTTCTATCGTCAGGGTCTTCGCAACCGTCTGACCAGAGTACACCTTTATCAGCGGCACTCCCCCTTTCACGTACTGGTAGAGCGGCTTCTCCCTGTCGAGCGCGAGCATCTGGTCCGTGTATATGGACTGGCGCGGCAGGAACAGGAAGTAGGAGTCCTTGCGCGGCTTCTCATCGTGCCGGTATTCGGCCGGCGCTATCGGCGTGAGGTAGGCAGGACGCAGATCCTCCCTCATGTCCCCGACCCGGCGGTAGGTCTCAAGCGCCGCGAAAGTCCCGGCCTGGGCGTAGACCGTGGCTCCCCGTGGCGCGTCCTCGTTCAACCACTCGACGGCCGGCTTGTAGGTGTCCGCGAGATATGTGGTCTCGAAGCCCAGAGAGTTCGCGCCGGGGATCAGGCCGACAGCCTCACCGTAATACTCTAAAGAGTTCGCCACCCCCGTCCAGAGGATGCCGGGGAGCGAGAGCGCCGCGTAAGCCGCAAGGGCGACGGCAGGGCGGCGCACGCGAGCGGCGAGCCAGCCGATGCCGGCTCCGGCGCACAGGGCCCAGAGCGGGAAGGCGGCGAGGAACTGGCGGGGGCCGCCGTAGATCGGCACGAGCCCCGAGCCCGCGACCGCGAGGACGAGCGCCAGGTTCAGGATGACCCAGCCCGCCGCCGGGTTCCTCGCCTCGCAGAAGAACCTCGCCACACCGCACACGCCTGCCGCCGCGACGGCGAGCGGGACTATGGCGATTAGCATTACCAGCGGGTAGTGCCACGGCGCTCCGGCCCACCACTGCCCCAGGTAGTAGGTAAAGCGTTCGTTCTGGAGCCCGGCCGTCCAGGTCAGGAACTCCAGGGTGCGTCCGACCGGGTCGCGCCAGAGCCACGGCCAGATGCCGAAGAAGACGGCGGCTCCCATCCCGAAGGCGGCGAACAGACGAGCAAAAGCGGCGCGCTCGCGGTGGTAGATCACTGCCCACAACAGCGTCGCCGGTACGAGGGTAAAGACGTTCAGTTTCGTGGCGAACGCCAGTCCCAGCAAGACTCCGGCCCACACGACGCCGCGGCGTGTTCCATACGTAAACATCCGGTGGAGGGCGAGCGCGGAGATCAGGTACATCGAAGAGACGGCACCGTCGAGCTGCCCGAGCCGGGCGAACCCGAAGAGCGCCGGTATGAGCGGCATGGAAAGAGCAGCTCCCCACGCCGCCGCAACTCCGAACTCCCGGCGCATGAAGCGGAAGGACGCGAATATGGCGGCGAGGAAGAGCGCGTAGGAGGCCATCCGGTAGGCGTCGCCGATGCGGTCGAGGTTCTCCGTCCCGAAGA
>DASSMB010000045.1:0-9415 GCA_035689095.1 Rubrobacteraceae bacterium
AGGAGATCTACGTCGCCAGCAAGGTCCCGCCGAAGAACGGCGTCTGGCCCGCACCCTCCGGCCTGAGCCCGGAGAACGTCTTCCCCGGCGACTACGTGCGCGAGTGTACCGAGCAGAGCCTCAAGAACCTGGGGCTGGAGACGATAGACGTGCAGCAGTTCCACGTCTGGCAGGATGAGTGGGTCGGCGAGGGTAGCTGGCTGGAGGCGGTCGAGGAGTTGAAGCGGGAGGGTAAGATCCGCTTCTTCGGCGTCTCCATCAACGACCACCAGCCCGCGAATGCCATCAAGCTCATCCAGAGCGGCGTGGTGGATACGGTGCAGGTCATCTACAACGTCTTCGACCAGAGCCCGGAGGACCAACTATTGCCGGTGTGCGAGGAGCATGGAGTGGGGGTCATCGTGCGGGTCCCGTTCGACGAGGGCGCGCTCACGGGGGCCATCACACCGGAGACGACGTTCGCCGAGGACGACTTCCGCAACGGCTACTTCCGGGGCGACAGGAAGCGGCAGGTCTACGAGCGGGTGCAGGAGATCGTACGTGACCTGGACATCTCGGAGGGCGAGATCGCGGAGGTCGCGCTACGCTATATCCTGAGCGACCCGGCGGTCTCGACCGTGATACCGGGGATGCGCTCGATGCGGAACGTGGAGCGCAACATGGCCGTCGCAGACGGACGGGGGCTACCGGATGAGCAGGTCCAGAAGCTCAAGGCACACCGCTGGGACCGCAACTTTTACGTGCAATAGGAGATCTTTTCGGGACTCCGGCTAGGCGCCGGGGTCTCGGATCTCAGGAACTATTTGAAGAGGAGATTTTGCGTATATTTGGTAAGCGCCGCTTTGGCGTTCTGGCTTTTGTTTTGCTGGTGGTCTTCTGGAGCTCGGCGTTCTCGGTGGTCAAGATCGGGCTAGACTACTCGCCGCCGCTGTTGTTCGCTGGGTTGAGAACGATGATCGGGGGGATAGTCATTACGGTCGCCGCCGCTCTCTGGGGCGGTAAACCTCACTTCCGACGCGACTGGTGGATATTCCTGCTCCTGGCGGCGTTCAATGTGGCGCTGTTCATCGGGGGGCAGACCTTCGCGGTGCTGAACCTCTCCTCGGGGACGGCGGCGGTACTGATCTATTTGCAGCCCATCCTGGTCGGGTTCCTGGCGTGGATGATCCTGGGGGAGTCGCTGACGCCGATGAAGGTCGTGGGGCTCCTGCTCGGGTTCGCGGGTATCGTGGCTGTCAGCTCCGGCGGGTTGACCGAGGGTGGGATCACACCCGTCGGCGTGGCTTTCGGGGTAGCATCGGCGCTCTTCTGGGCGCTGGGGACGGTGTTCTTCAAGAAGTACGAGGCGCGGGTCTCGACGCTCTGGGCCGTGGCCGTGCCGTTCCTCATTGGCGGCGTCGCGCTCATGGCCGTCGGGATACTGATCGAACCACTCTCCGGCATCACCTGGAACGGGGCCTTCGAGGCTAGCCTGCTGTACTCGGCGCTCATCGGGACCGGATTCGCGTGGCTGCTCTTCTTCGGACTCGTGCGCGCGGGGGAGGCGAGCCGGGTGGCGTCGTACATATTCGTCGTCCCGTTGGCGGCCGTCGCGATCGGCGCGGTCTTCCTGGGTGAGGGCGTGGGGCCATCGCTGCTCGTGGGCGCCGGACTCGTCGTAGCCGGGATCTACCTGGTCAACCGCCGCCCTATCGCGGGCGGCCCTGTGAACCCTCGCTGAACCGCATCTGCTGATGGCGTCTGCTGATGGCATCTGCTGATCGAACCTCGCCGCAGGTAAGGGAGAGCGAACAGTGTAGGAGTCGGGGGAGAGCCTGGCAGTTTTTAGCCGCTGCGTGTCACGCGCACAAGCTCGAAGTGCTCGTTGCCGCCGGCGAGGTCTCTCTCCGCCACGAGGCCCACGCCCGGAGCGTAATACTTCTCGGATACGACGTTGGGCTCAAGCGGCGTCCACTCCAGGGTAAGGACGGCGTTATGGAAAGAGCCGTAGGGAGCCTGGACCGACCCATGATCGTCGATCACCCAGAACATATCCTCGGCATGACCTCTGTAATACTCCTGCCTGTAGGCGTCGTTGACCTGGGGGTTGGCGTTCATGATGATGCCGGGCCTGGCGTCGTGGACGCCGGCTTTCCAGGAGCCTTCCCTGCTGTCAACCTTGCCGTTCTTGTACGTCGCGGTGTCCTCGCCGAAGTACCACACGTTGCCCTGCTTATCCTGAGCGTACCAGTCGGACGTCTTCTCTTCGAGTTGACCGTGCAGCTTGAGGACATCCTCCACGACGGTCGTCGAGACCCCCAGGATAGTCTTCTTGTGGTCGGTGACCGTTACGGTTTCGTGCTCGACGCCGCGGCTGGACTTGTCTTGTAGCTCGTAGACTGTACCGGGCTTGAGCGGGAACAAGGGATTATCCACGAGGCGCACAAAGTTCGCGGGATCTATCTTCGGATCGTAGCTGGTAGCCGGGGCACCTGCCTGCACCACGGTTGTCTCTTGCGAGCGTCCGGTGGATCCGCCCTGCGCCGGCCCTTTGGCGGCGCACGCTCCGGCGAGCAGCGCGAGCGCGAGCAATCCGCTTCCAACCAGGAGCAGGGTTCTTTCTCTCTTTCTCATCGGTAGATCTCTCCTCGTTCGCCTACAGATGAGGCCATTATCCAGGCGGTTCTTTAGAAGAAGCTGAGGAAGACCTTAGAGTCGTATTAGAAAAACGTCTCCGCGAGATCACGCCGGATGGAGCGGATACGAAACCGCGGATCGGCGCTGTAAAGAGCGGTTCAGCCTTCCCGGCCGTGGGGCGCCCGTGGCAGGAGCAGGGTGAAAGTCGAGCCTGCGTCCGGCTTGCTCTCGACCTCGATCGTGCCGCCGTGGGCCTCCGCGACCTGGCGGGCTATGGAGAGCCCGAGCCCCGCGCCGCCCGCCGAAGGGCCTTGCCCCGTACGGGATTCCTCGACCCGGTAGAAGCGCTCGAAGATGAGTGGCAGTTGCTCCTCGGGGACGCCGACGCCGGTGTCGGAGACCGCGAGCGCGACCTGACCGTTCTCCTCGCCCACCCTCACCCGGACGCTTCCGCCTTCCGGCGTGTACCTGATCGCATTGTCCACCAGGATCAAGGCGGCCTGCCTGATGCGGTCCCTGTCGAACACGGCTTCTACTTTTCGTTCAGGAGGGAAATACTCGACGGTCACTTTATCTGCCGCCGCGGCCCTCGCCGTATGTATGGCTTCTTCGGCGACCTCGCCGAAATCGTGGCGTCCGACCTCCAGACCGTCGCCTTCATCACCGCGGGTGAGTATCAGGAGGGACTCGATCAGGTTTCGCATTCTCCCGGCCTCGCGGCGGATGGCGCCGACGCTCCGCTTCGCCCTCTCCGGGTCCGCCTCGAGCGCCCACTCGTCGAGCATCCTGGCGTGGCCGCTAATGGCGGTCAGGGGCGTGCGCAATTCGTGGCTGGCGTCGGCGGCGAAGCGCCGCTGGCGCTCCAGAGTCTCCTCCCTGTCGGCGAAAGCGGTTTCGAGACGGGAAAAGAGACCGTTTATCGTCGTGGCGAGGCGCCCGATCTCGTCGCCGGAGTTTGCTACGGGTAGCCGTTTCGAGAGGTCGCTCTCGCTCATCTCCCGGGCAACACTCGTCACGGTGTCGACGGGTCTGAGGGCCGCTACCGCGAGGAGGTAGGCGCCGCCGATGGACAGGAGCAAGGCAGCGGCAATGCCGGCGCCCAGGAGGACCTCGAAAGATTCCAGGACCTCCAGGGTAGGCTCATAGGGCTTGGCAGCCTCGACGACCCGCGCGGGTCCGTTGGACGGGGCCACCGGTACGGCGTGTATGTAGTAGGGGTTGTCTCCCAGGAGCCGGGCCGTACCCGAGGCGGATTTCCCGGAACTGAGCGCTCGCCGCCATACGGTATCGTCGGCACGGCCCTTCTCTGGCAGGTTGATCTTCCGAAGAACTCCGCCGTTTCCGTCCCGGACGATCACGCACACCCCGTCGACGGTCAGACGTTGGAGGTCGTCGTCGCTCAACTTCTCTCCGGACTCGACGGCTCGGGCTACCGAGGCCGCGCGGCCCTGGGTGGTATCCTCGATCTCGGCGAGCAGGGTGCTCCTGCTCAGAAGGTAGAGCGCGAGACCCAGGACTATCAGTATCGCACCGATCACGAGGGCGATAAACAGCGTCAACCGCCACCGGATCGGTAAGGACATCTTATACTCCCTTCAAGGCGTATCCCGCGCCGCGGATGGTGCGGATTAGCTTCGGTTCCCCCGGCGCATCTACTTTCTTCCTGAGGTAGACGATATAGACCTCGACGACGTTGGTGGTGAGACCGAACTCCTGGTCCCACACCCTGCTCAAGAGCAGTTCTCGCGAGAGAACCCGCCGGGGGTTGCGGGCCATGAACTCCAGCAGGTCGAACTCGCGGGGGGTGAGAGCTATCTCCCGCTCCCCGCGTCGGACCTCACGGGTGGCGGTGTTTACCTCCAGGTCGGCTACCCTCAGTATCTCCTCGCCTTCCGCGCGCCTCAGCAGCGCCCGCAGCCGGGCGAGTAGCTCTTCCACGTCGAACGGCTTGGTCAGGTAATCGTCGGCGCCGTTATCTAGGCTGTGGACCTTGTCCGGCAAGGTATCTCGGGCGGTTAGCATGATCACCGGCACCCGGCTGCCCCGGCCACGGATCTCTTTTAATACACTTACACCGTCCAGCTTCGGCAGCATGATGTCCAGGATTACCAGTTCGGGCCTGAAGTCCTGGAACTCTTCGAGGCCCGAGCGGCCGTCGTAAGCGCACCGCACCCGGAAGCCGAGACGTTCGAGCTCGGGCTCGACGAAGTCGGCGATCGAGCGGTCGTCCTCTACGAGCAGCACGCGCGTTCCCGGTCTCATACTCGCCTCGTCCACCCTTTCCCCGGTATTCTAATCCCTGCGCTCCTCCGAAGGTTGTTTCTCAGGACGGTCGTTCGGGTCCCGGTCCGCCCGCATCCCTGCTCGCATCGTCTCTGGAACACTGCTGCGAACATCGTAGAAGACGTTTCTTAGAAACGGATTAGAGTGCGCATGTCTCACCACGCGACGCATATCCGAGCGTCGCTATCTTCGACGGGCGAGACTACCTTTACCGATGGTAAGCACTGATGGTAAAACTACCGCTGAGGGAATGGCGGAGCGAGACAGACCTCCGCCTTAGAGGCTGAAAGGGGAGTAGCGTATGCAGCAGAGCGGAGTAGATCAGGAGTTCCGGCCGCCGGTGCCGCCGTTCGACGAGGCGTCGGCGCGCGAGAAGGTCAAGAAGGCGCAGGACGCCTGGAACACCCGCGATCCCGAGAAGGTCGCCCTCGCCTACACGCCGGACTCGAAGTGGCGCAACCGCGACGAGTTCTTCGAGGGCCGCGAGGCGATAGTGGAGTTCCTGAAGCGCAAGTGGGCCAGGGAGCTCGACTACCGGCTGATGAAGGAGCTGTGGTGCTACCAGGGGAACCGCATCTCGGTGCGCTTTGAGTACGAGAGCCGGGACGTGGACGGGCAGTGGTGGCGCAGCCACGGCAACGAGCACTGGGAGTTCGATGAGCGGGGTCTCATGCGCCGCCGCGACGCCTCGATAAACGACTACAAGATAGAGGAGTCGGACCGCCGGATCTTCTAGCGGGGGCCGGACGGTGGTCTGCTAGACTTCGCTGCGTAAACAAACGAAAGGACAGTCTGTGATCGACCATCTCGTACTGATTGCAGTCCGTGACGATTGCTCGCCGGAGGAAGTCGCCGACCTCGTGGACTCCGCCAGGAAGCTGAAGGACTCGGTGCCGGGCGTCGTGGACCTCTCCATAGGCGAGGACTTCAGCGGGCGGGGCGGCGAGTACACGCACGGTCTCTTCGCCCGCTTCGAGGACCGGGACGGTCTTCAGGGGTACCTCAAGCACCCGGATCACATCGCGGTCGTCGAAAAGCTCGACAGGTACACGAACGGCAGGCTCGTCCTGGACTACGAGGCGTAGCCGGCGGGGGAGAGTCGTTTCATCTGGAATAGAGTAGTTTGCGCGTAAACCGTACTCAGGGGCTCGTGCTCGGCTTCTTCGCCTTCGTCTGGGTCTCCCTGGTAGTGATCCTCATGACGGCGCCCGAGATCTACGATCAGGCCCTGCGAATGTCGGCGGGCGGCCATCGTGCGTTCGAGATAGCGTTCCTGGCCGCAATCTCCGCCTTCATCGCGCTGCTGAGCGTCGGGACCGTCCGCCGGTGGCGCTGGACGTTCTGGCTGATCTTCGTTGCTTTTATATTCGGGTTGCTGCGCGTGCCGGCGTCCATCCTGCAACTGATAGGGCTTCTGCGCGCGCAGGGGCCGGTATGGTACACACTGTTTCAGGCCGCGCTCGGTCTGGTCCAGTTCGCCATAGCGCTGGCGATGCTGGCGGGGTATCGGCGGAACGGCGTCTGGGGAAGCTTCGGGAGCCCCGAGTAGAGGAGGATCTTTGGAATACCTCAAGATCACACCGGGTGAACTGAAGTCCCGGCTGGACTCCGGCGAGCGGCCCGTGCTTCTCGACGTGCGCGAGCCGTGGGAGTATGAAGCCGCCCGCATAGAAGGCTCCAGGCTCATCCCGCTCGGAGAGATGCCCCACCGCGTCTCCGAGCTGGACCCCGCGAGGGAGACCGTCGTCATCTGCCACCACGGCGCCCGCAGCGCATATGTGGCGCAGGCCCTCACGCGGTCCGGCTTCTCGAAGGTCCTGAACCTGGAAGGTGGTCTCGACGCCTACTCCCGGGTGGACGCCTCGGTGCCGAGGTACTGAGCGGTCATCCATGAGTAGCCGGACCGGCTGATAGGAGGAGGCCGGACCGAGTTAGCCGGCCTTGACGATCTCTTCTACACGCCGGTAGAGCGGGGCGGCCAGGCCCTCGGGGTCGGCGGAGTGTTCGGCCAGGGCGCGGGCGGCCTCTCGGGCGGTGGCGTCGCCGGGGACCTCGAACGTCAGGACCACGGGGTCCGTGTCCTCCAGCCCCAGCTCTTCACGGAGGACCTGCATAACCTCTGTCGGGCTGCGGCCGGTACTCTCGGCTATCTCGCGGCTCATCCTTTCCGGGTCCAGCTCCTGGCAGAGTTCGATGCCGCCGGAGATCCGGCGTTCCCACCACCATCGGGCGCTCACGCCGGTAAAACTCTCTTTCACCAGCGCCGCCGCGGGGTCCGCCAGCAGCTCTCGTATCTGATCTCCCACGACCGCGTTATACCAGTTTCTGCGGATCTCCGGGCAGCCCTTACGGGAAGCGTCCGGGTCATATAGAATTCATGCAGGGAGATAAGGAAAGGTACTGCATGCTGCTGGTCAGGGACTCCATGACCCGTGAGGTCGTTACGCTCACGCCGCAGACGACGGCGGCGGAGGCGCTTGCGTTGTGCCGGGACCGGAGGATAAGACATCTGCCGGTGCTGGAGAACGGGCGGCTGGCCGGGATGGTCTCCGACCGGGACCTGCGTTCGGCGACACCGGCGCTCGGGGACCCGGCGCGGGCCGGGGCGCTGGAGAGGATAAAGGTCGGGGACGTGATGTCGCGGGAGGTCTCCACGTCGCACCCCGACGATCCCATAGAGCAGGCGGCGAACGAGATGCGGGAGAAGAAGATCGGCTGCCTGCCCGTGGTCGAGCACGGTACGCTGGTCGGGATAGTAACCTCCTCGGACGTAATGGAAGCGCTGACCTACCTGGTTGGCGCGCACGAGCCCGGCAGCCGCATGGAGGTCTCCGTCCCCGACCGTCCCGGAACTCTCGCCGGGGCCGCGGGCATCTTCGGGATGTGCGGCATCAACATCGTCAGCGTCGTTATGGGCGCCAGGACGGAGCCCGCCTCGAAGGACGCGCTGCCGGAGCGCCTGGTCGTCTTCCGAGTAGACACCATAGACACGAGTGAGGTAGCCCAGTACCTGGAGGATGCCGGCTACAGCGTGCTATGGCCGCCCCGGAAATCCGCGTGACGGAGACTGTCTCCTGAGCGGGAAGTCCGCCATTGTCCACGACCGGCGGCTGGAGAGCTACGGGTTCGGGGACGACCATCCGTTTAACCCTCTCCGCATCCGCATGACGCTGGAGCTCTGCGAGTCGCTGGGCCTGTTCGACGGTTACGAGTTCGTGGGGTCCGAGCCCGCGAGCGACGAGGACTTGAGGACGGTCCACAGCCTGACCTACATCCGCAGCGTCCAGCAGGCGGGGCGTGGTCTGGCCGACCTGGCGGACCTCATTTCATACGGCATCGGGACCCCGGACAACCCCATCGTTCCGGACATCCACGAGGCCGGGGCCGACGTGTGCGGCGCGGTCCTCAAGGCGGCCCGCATGGTGATAAGTGGGGAGGTGGATCACGCCCTGTGCATCTCCGGGGGCCTGCACCACGCGCTGCGCTCGCAGGCGAGCGGGTTCTGCTTCTACAACGACGCCGGGGTCGCCATCGCCCGGCTCAAGCAGGAGCATCCCGGAATCCGCGTCGCCTACCTGGACACCGACGCGCACCACGGCGACGGAGTGCAGTGGATGTTCTACGATGACCCGGAGGTACTCACCATCTCCATGCACGAGTCCGGCCGGTATCTCTTCCCCGGCACCGGGGGGGTGGAGGAGAGGGGCCGCAACGGCGGGGTGGGCTACTCCGTGAACGTGCCGCTGGAGCCGTTCACGGACGACTCGTCCTGGATCTCCTGCTTCGAGGCCGTCGTTCCCGAGGCGTTGCGGACGTTCGGGCCGGACCTGATCCTCTCTCAGAACGGCTGCGACGGGCACAAGCTCGATCCCCTGACCCACCTCTCCGCGACCACCCGCCTCTACGAGCACGTCCCGCGCCGCGTCCACGAGCTCGCCCACGAACTGTGCGAGGGCCGCTGGGTCGCCACGGGCGGCGGCGGATACGACATCTGGCGCGTCGTCCCGCGAGCCTGGACAATACTCTGGGCCACCCTCTCTCACCAGCGGATCCCGGAGAAAGTCTCCGGCGAATGGTTAGACAAGTGGGGCGCGCGGAGCCCCGTCCGGCTCCCGACGCTGATGCGTGACGACCCGGCAGACTACCCTGAGATCTCACGCGCCGAGGAGATAGCCGAACGCAACAGCCGGACCGTCGCGCACGTGCTGGAGAGCGTGCTGGCGCGCATAAAAGCATAAGAGAAAAACAAGAGAGGAGTTGCGCCATCCTCTCAAGACGGCTATCTTTCTGGCGTTGGCGAACGCGACGGACCGAAGGTGTGTATGCCCGCAATGCTAGAGATACTCGGTGCTTCCGGGACCGAGACCGCTCCCAAAGAGACGACCCGGCGAAAGATGACCACCGAGCCGCCCTACAAGGTCATCCTGCACAACGACGACTACACGCCGATGGAACACGTCATACAGGTGCTCCGGAAGGTCATCCCGCGCATGAGCCTGCGCCGCGCCGTCTCGAT
>DASSMB010000046.1:0-8729 GCA_035689095.1 Rubrobacteraceae bacterium
CCGCGTGCCAGCCGGGCGACCAACGCCCCGACGAATGCGTCCCCCGCGCCCGTCGTGTCCACGACCTCGACCTCGGGAGCCGGGACATGCGTGACGGTCTCTCTGTCGGCGACGAGCGCTCCCGCGGGGCCGAGGGTTATAACGACGGAGCGCGGTCCGAGGGCGAGGAGTTCTCTTGACGCCGCACGCGCTCCTTCCTGGCCTTCGACCTTCGTACCGAGCATGAAGGCGGCCTCATGCTCGTTCACCACCAGAGGATCGAGCTTCTCAAGGAGCGCCGACGGCACCTCTCGTGGCGGGGCCAGGTTCAAGACGACACGAGTCCCGCCCGCGTCGGCTATCTCGGCGGCTCGCAGGACGCTCTCAAGTGGCACCTCCATCTGGGCGACCAGCACGCGAGCTTGCCGTATATCGTCCGAGGCAGCGTCCACATCCTCGGGGGTGAGACGCCGGTTGGCGCCCGGAGCCACGACGATGGCATTCTCGCCGTCCGGAGTCACGGTGATAAAGGCCGTGCCGGTTACCGTGCCGGAGTCCCGCTCGACCAGGCTCATGTCCACACCCTTCTCAGCCAGCGCCCGCACCAGCGGCCCGCCGAACTCATCGTCTCCTACCCGGCCCAGGAACGCGACGGAGGCGCCGAGGAGAGCCGCGGCGGCGGCCTGGTTCGCGCCCTTGCCGCCGTTGTGGGTGGAGAGCTCGGCGTCCGTAACGGTCTCTCCCGGCTCCGGACGGCGCTCGACCTTCAAGACGAGGTCCTGGTTTATGGACCCCACGACGAATACGTCAGCCATCTCCGGCTACCTAAGAAAGGAGCTTAGGGACGGCCGGGTCCACAACCACTTCCAGAAGGTACGGGCGTTCGGCGGAGAGGGCGCGCTTGAGGGTTGGCCGAAGATCCTCGGCGGCGGCAACCCTCTCTGCTTCTACACCGAGACCTTTAGCCACGGAGACGAAGTCCACGTCCGGGACGTCTAGGCCGGGTACTTTATCTCCGGCGCCGATGGAATCGCGAAAGCCCTTGAGGATCGAGTATCCGCGGTTGTTGACTACGATGAAGACGACGTTCGCTCCGTACTGGGCAGCAGTCCAGAGGGCCTGTATGGAGTACATGCTCGACCCATCGCCGATGACGCAGACCACAGTGCGCTCCGGGACGGCCAACTTGTATCCGACAGAGCCGGGCATGCAGAACCCGAGACCGCCGGCCCCGGAGCTATGGTAGCCGCCGGGACTCTTTAGCAGGACATGCTTGTGGAGCGTCATCTTGCTGGACGCGGACTCATCGAAGACCGCCACATCGTCCGGCACGACCTCCGAGATGGCGTGCATCAGGTACTTCACGGACATGGGGTCCGAAGCCTCCGGCGCCGGAGGAGCTTCCCGGCGGGGAGGCGCGGGCCGGTCGGTACCGGGCAGGAGTTCCGCGAGGGTCTGTATCGCGATACCCACGTCCCCGACCAGGCTATCCCCAACGGCGGCGCGGGACGCTTCGTCCGGGTCTTCGGTGATCTGGAGTACCCGCGTCCCATCGGGGATGGTGGGACCGGGGACGTATGGATAGTAGAGGAAGACCGGCGCTCCGAGGACAAGGACGACGTCGTGGCCTTCGAGTTGGGCGGCGAGGTGTTTCTGGGCGGGAGCAAGGTGTCCCTGAAAGAGCGGGTGGTCTTGCGGGAAGCTGGCGAACGGGGAGATCGGGTCCTGCCACACCGGCGACCGCAGCTTCTCCGCGAGCGCCACCGCGTCGTAGAACGCTCCGGCCCGCTCCACCCCGGCCCCAACGACCATCGCAGGGTTTTGCGCCTCCTCTAGAATCCCGGCCATCTTCCCTAGCCCGTCCGGGTCCGGGGCCATGCGGTAGACGACGGCACGCTCTTCCAGAGGCTCGGCCTCGGCGTCCCAGTCGTCCATCGGGATCGAGAGAAAGACGGGACCGCGCGGCGGCATCATCGCGGTGTGGTAGGCGCGCAGGATCTCACCTGGCACGTCCTCGGCGCGAACCGGCTCGAAGCTGCGCTTGACGTATGGCCTGGCGAGGTCCACGAGCTTGCCCATCAGCAAGGGTTCGAGGGCGCTGTGGCGCCGGTCCTGCTGTCCGGCGGTAACGAGGAGCGGGGTCTTATTGTGCCAGGCCGTAACCATCGCGCCCATCGCGTTGCCGAGGCCCGGCCCGGTGTGCAGGTTGACTATCGCGGCCCGCCCCGTGCCCTGAGCGAACCCCTCGGCCATGCCGAGCGCCGACGCCTCCTGGAGCGCCAGGACGTATCGGAAGTCGTCCGGGAAGTCCTTCAGGAACGGCAACTCGGTGGAGCCGGGGTTGCCGAAGATCGTCGTCGTCCCGAGCCTGCGAAAGAGGTCGAAAGTGACCTCACGGACCGTAGACATAGCGCACCGCCCCTTCCTGGTAAGCCTCGCCCTCCGCGCAAATATAGCAGAGAAGCAGTCCGGCGCACTTCTCGCTTGCGAGAGTCTTGCGCGGCTTACCGACTAGCCGCGTCTCCAACGCCATCGACGCCGACCTCCCGGTCCGGTGTCCGCGACGCATCATGCGGTCCTTCCCAGCGTATTAGTGCTTCCTTGATGGCTTCCAGGTCTCGGGAGATCTTCTCAAGGGCTCTTACCTGATCCTCGAACTCTCTGTAGTCGGCGTATCCGCTACCTTCGAGGATCAGCGGGTTGAGCGTCCACCCGGTAGAGTAGGGTTTCCCGCGCAGATCCTTATACCTCGCCGTCACCGTGATCCCGTTTCTGAGTCCCTTCGCCTTTATCACCTCCACGGCCGAGGCGTAAGAGTCCCAGACGGTGGCGATCTCGGTATTCGGCGCCAGGAACGCTATGCCCTCTTTGAAGTACGGCAGGTCGGAGATGACCTGTCCGCCGGAGCTCTCGATGGGCGCCGAGAAGTGGAACCTGATCTCCCTTGCCGCCCCCCTCCCGATGTTGCGGACGACGATGTTGATCATGGTGCGCTGGCTGTAGTTCACGTCCACCAGTATCTGCGGGCTGTCCTGGGCTATGCGGGCCGCGCGGGCCTCCGCCACCTGGAAGAAAGCGAAGATCGCCAACAGGAGCACGGCGAAAGAAGACAGAATCTGCGCGCCCGATGCCAGGTCCATTTCTCGCTCCCTTGTAGGTAGAGGGCCTGCATGCTCCGGGCTCTTACCAGTAATACGATCTCCGCCGCCAACGGCCACGTTGTCCGCGGCGCGGAAGGCGTGGAGGGCCGGCTGCCGGTTCCGGCGGGCTGTGTGGCTAGTTGCCTTTGCCCTTGCCCTTGATCTGCTTCTGGATCTGCTTCTGTAGGTCGTCGGCCGACGGAACGTCCGGCTGCGAACCGTTCTGATCTCCCGAATTCGGAGAACCTTGTTGCGACGAGTCGGACTGCTGCGAGGGGCCGGATTGCTGCGGAGCCGCGACGGTCGGCTCGGGAGCCGGGGCCTGCGCGGGACCGGAACTCAGCGTTATGTTCACGGCAGTCCCCTTCTCCACCTGGACTCCGGGCAGGGGGTCCTGCGCCACGACGCCACCGGCCGAGACCTGATCGCTCGGCGTCTGGCTCTGGCTGCCGAGCGTCAGGCCGGCTTCTTCTAACTGGCTTCTCGCCTGATCGGGGGTCGCGCCGTACGGGATGTCCGGGACCGCGACCTTTGATGTCCCTTCCCCGACCGTCAGACCCACGCTGGAGCCCTCCTGCACCTTCTTCCCGGCCGCCACCGACTGCTCCAGGACTTCTCCCTCCTTGTCGGCGGAACTCTCCTGCTTGGACACGCTGGCGTCGAGTCCGGCATCCGTCAGCTTCTGGCGCGCGGCGTCTTCCTTCAGGCCGACGACGTCCGGGACCGCGACCTCGCCCCCTCCCGAGTTTCCGAAGCCCTGCGAGAGTGTCCAGCCGGCGCCGAGCAGTAGCAGCAGCGCGAGCAGCCCGAGAAGCACCGGCAGACCTCTCCGCCGCCGGACCGTAGCTCTGGCCGGCGCGGGAGCGACGCGCGTCTGCTGCGTCGCGGCCCGAGGAGCCTGCACGGTGGTTGCAGCCGCGGAGAGCCCGGCGCCGCTGCCCGCAGCCATGCGCCGCAAGTCGCGGGCCAGTTCTCTGGCGCTCGCGTAGCGCTCGCTCGGATCTTTGGCGAGCAGACGCACGACTACCGCGTCCAGCTCCTGCGGGACCTCCGGGTTCGCGTCGCGCGGGTGCTGGAGCGGCGCGTTGACGTGCTTCATTGCGACCGCGAGGGGGGTATCCGCCTCGTAAGGTAGCGCCCCGGTGAGCATCTCGTACAGGACGACGCCCAGAGAGTAGAGGTCGGTGGCGGGACTTACTTCCTCTCCCGCGGCCTGCTCCGGCGCCATGTATCCCGCGGTCCCGAGCACCAGGTTGGTCTGCGTCATGACCGTCGCCGACGCGGCCCGCGCGATGCCGAAGTCCGCCACCTTCGTCTCACCGGAAGGCGTCATCAGGACGTTCTGCGGCTTTATGTCCCGGTGTACGATGCCCCGGTCGTGGGCGACCGCCAGCGCCTCGGCCACCTGCGCCGCGAGCCCCGCCGCCTCGCGAGGCTCCAGCGCGCCGTGCTCCACGATGCGGTCCTTCAACGTCCCGCCGGGAACGTACTCCATCGCCATGTAATAAGTGCCGTTCTCGGCGCGGCCCTGATCGTAGACCTGCACGATATTCGGGTGCGAGAGCGAGGCAGCGTTGCGCGCCTCGCGCCGGAAGCGCTCCACGAAGCTATCGTCATCCGCGTACTGCTCGCGCAGCGCCTTGAGGGCCACGTCGCGGTCGAGGACCTCGTCGTGAGCCAGGTATACTTCGGCCATTCCTCCGCTGCCCAGCCGGTCCAGCAGGGTGTAGCGCTTGTCCAGTATCGTTCCCTGCATGGCTGCATTCTACCGTTGTATCCGCGCGTATGAAACCCGCGTACTCGACCGCGTCCCCCGGAACCTTCCTCGGAGAACGCAATCCCGGCTAAAATGGTCTCCTGAACGGGTGGAGTCTCCGAGCGCAGGGGGTAATGGATGAAAGCGATACGGGTTCACGAATTCGGCGGCCCGGAGGTCCTGAGCTACGAGGACGTTGAAGTCCCGGAGCCGGGGCCGGGACAGGCGCGGGTAAAGCTCGCGGCCTCCGGCGTCAACTTCATCGACGTCTATCAGCGTACCGGCATCTATCCCGGCGAGCTGCCCCGTACTCTGGGCCTCGAAGGCGCGGGGGAGGTCGAGGCGGTCGGCGAGGGTGTCGAGGACCTATCGGCCGGTGATTACGTGGCTTTCGCGATGACGCCCGGCTCCTACGCCGAACAGGTCGTAGTCCCGGCAGATAAGCTCGTTCCGTTCAACGTAACGCTCGTGGAGGCGCGGGTCGCGGCGGCGGTGATGCTCCAGGGCATGACGGCCCACTACCTGACCCACAGCACGTTCCCCCTCGAAGAAGGTCAGACAGCCCTCGTCCACGCGGCGGCCGGCGGTGTCGGGCTCCTGCTGTGCCAGATAGCCAAGATGAAGGGCGCGCGGGTCATCGGGACGGTCTCGACCGAGGAGAAGGCAGCTCTAGCGCGCGAGGCCGGGGCGGACGAGGTGATCCTCTACACCGAGCAGGACTTCGTGGAGGAGACCAGACGCATCACGGACGGCGAGGGCGTCCACGTCGTCTACGACTCCGTCGGCAAGACCACCTTCGACGGCAGCCTCGACTGCCTCAGGACGCGCGGCTACATGGTCCTCTTCGGCGGTTCCAGCGGACAGGTCCCGCCGTTCGACCTGCAGATCCTGAACCAGAAGGGCGGCCTCTTCGTCACCCGGCCCTCGCTCGCCCAGTACACCACCACCCGCGAGGAGCTGATGTGGCGCGCCGAGAGCCTGTTCTCCTGGATCGGGCAGGGAAACCTCAATGTCCGCATCGGCGGGACCTACTCGCTGGAGGACACCGCGCAGGCCCACCGCGACCTCGAAGGCCGCAAGACTACCGGTAAGCTCATCCTGATCCCGTAAAACCCGTAGGACCTGTAGGAGGCGCTATGAAGCTGGACATGGGACTGGGCACCGAGGGCAAGTACCTCAAGGACGTGGAGAAGACCGCCCGCGCCGCCGAAGGGCTCGGTTTCGCGGGGCTGTGGACCAGCGAGACCAAGCACGACGGCTTCCTCCCCCTCGCCATTGCCGCCAACGCGACGGAGCGCATGGAGCTGGGCACCTCCGTAGCCATCGCCTTCTCCCGCTCCCCGATGGAGATAGCCCAGACCGCCTGGGACCTGCAAGACATCTCCGACGGGCGCTTCATCCTCGGCCTCGGCACCCAGGTAAAGGCCCACGTCACGCGCCGGTTCTCGATGCCCTGGGACAAGCCGACCGCGCGGCTGCGCGAGTACATCCTGGCCGTGCGGGCCATCTGGGAGTCGTTCCAGAGCGAGGGCTCACTCCAGTTCGAGGGCGAGTTCTACCGGCACACGCTCATCACGCCGTTCTTCAACCCCGGTCCCATCGAGCACCCCAATGTCCCGGTCTACATCGCCGGCGTCAACACCCGGCTCGCGCATCTGGCCGGAGAGATCTGCGACGGTTTCCACGTCCACCCGTTCCACAGCCCCGAATACATCCGCAAGACCGTGCAGCCCGCCATCGCCGACGGCGCGAAGGAAGCCGGCCGAGATCCAGGCAACGTGGAGCTGGCGACGAGCGTCTTCGTCATAGCGGGCCGGGACGACGATGACGCCGCGAAGCAGCGAGAGTCCGTGCGGGCCCAGATCTCCTTCTACGCCTCCACCCCCACCTACCGAACCGTCCTCGAAGCCCACGGCTGGGAAGAGGTCGGCGAGAGGCTCGGGACGATGGCGCGGGAGAAGAAGTGGCGCGAGATGCCATCCCTCATCACCGACGAGATGCTAACCGCCTTCGCCGTCGAAGCCGCGCCCGACGAGGTCGGCCCTGCCCTGAAGGAGCGCTACGAGGGTCTTATAGAGCGGGTGGCGCTCTACATCCCGTTCGTCCCCGGCGAGAGGGACGACTTCTGGCGCGCGACGGTGGAGTCCGTGCACGCCGCGTAGGGCCGTAGTTACTGCTCCGGCGGCAACTCCGCGAACTCGTAACCGTACTTTTCGGTAAAGGCTGCGAGCGCCTCCTGTACGGCGGGGTCTTCCGGCGCCGCCTGCAGCGGCATGCGCCGCTCCGCCGCCTCCTCGAAGAAGTGGTCCATCCCGGCCGGGGAGAAGATGAGCAGGACCCTCGTCGGCTGCGTCCCAGGGTTCGAGGGCCGATGCACGACGCCCCGCGGTATCACCACGAACGAACCCGCTGGAGCCGTGACCTTGCGCGGCCCAACCCTCACCGTAAGCTCGCCCTCCAGGACGTAGAAGGTCTCCTCGAAATCGCGGTGCAGGTGAGGCCGGGGGCCGGGAGAGCCCGGCGGGATGACGTTGTCGTGGACCGAGTACGCCCCGGCGGTGTCCCCGTCCCGGACCTTGACCACCATCCGGCCGCCGATGGGGTTCACGATCTCCCTGCCGTCGTTCGGACCGACGAAGACACTATCCCCACTGCCCATATCCGCGCTCCTTCCCGCTCAACAGCCGACGAATGGGCCTTGCCACGTTCAGTATAACGGCATGGTGAAGATCAGACCCAGGCAGGCCGCGTGCGCGTTAGCCTGTCAGTGAGGGACCGCCGGTCTCGCCCTCGGGATGAAGCTCTATAAAAGTCTGGGTAACTTCGGGGACTTCGGCACAGATCTTCTGGGTGATGCGTTCGAGGAGGTCTTCGATCTGGTCTGTGTCCAGGCCGTCCTGGACGTGGATCTCCGCGGTCAGCAACGCGGAGTTGGGCCCGAGGTGCATGGTCAGCAGACGCAAGACCTCCGTGACCTCGGAGAAGGAGAGCATGGTCTCCTCGATCTTGTCCCGTGACTCCTTCGGCATCGCCTCCCCGATGAGGAGCCTCCGCGAGTCCGTCCCCAACTCCCACGCCACGAAGATGAGCACGACCCCGATGCCGATGGAGGCCGCGCCGTCGAAGACCGGACTGCCGGTGGTCCGGGTCAGGAGCAGCCCCGTCGCCGCGATAAGAATACCGATCAGAGCCGCCACGTCCTCGTAGAGCGGCACCTTCATCGTGGTGTTGCGGGTGGTCCTGAAGTGGTTCCAGAACGAGTGCCCGGCCTCCCTCGCCGTCCGCCGGAACTCGCGCGCGCTGACGGCGAGCGCGCTTCCCTCAAAGACGAACGCCGCAGCCAGCACGATGTAACCGGCAAGGAACGAGCTGTGCCCCTCGGACTCGCTGAGGATCTTGTTGATGCCCTCGTAGAATGAGAAGACCGCACCGGCAACGAAGAGACCTACGGCGACCAGCAGGGACCAGAAGAAACGGTCCTTGCCGTGGCCGAAGGGGTGCTCGTCGTCCGGCGCCTCGCTCGCCGAACGCAGGCTGACCAGCAGGAAGACCTGGTTGATGGTGTCCGCAATGGAGTGGGCGCCCTCCGCCAGCAGGACCGCGCTCCCGGTAACAAAGCCGGCCACGAACTTGGAGATCGTGATCAGGAGGTTCGCCGTGAACGCCGCGAAGACGCTCTTCCTGGTCCCCTGCTCCTCGGCGCCCTTCCCCTCCCCGGCTGCCACGCGCCTACCGCGCTACGGCTTCAGGACGCACTTGATCGCGCCGTCCTGCTTCTTCTGGAAGATTTCATAAGCGCGCGGCGCCTCTTCGAGCGGCATCTCGTGCGTCTTGAGGTCTTCGGTCCCCAGCGG
>DASSMB010000047.1:0-18214 GCA_035689095.1 Rubrobacteraceae bacterium
CTGGCCTTGAGGGAGACCTTGAAGTTAAAGAAGCCCATCTCCTCGGCGATCTCGACCTTGTGCAGCGCGCTCGCCACGAGAGCTTCCGCCTTCGGAAGGTCCCAGTACTTCTTCTCCACGGAGCCGGAGTTGACCCCGATCCTCATGGCGACGCCGGTCTCCTGACACTTCTCGATGACCTGCCGGTAGCGGTCGTCGCTCCCGACGTTGCCGGGGTTGATGCGGACGCAGGCGGCTCCGGCGTCGGCCGCGCCGAGCGCCATCCGGTAGTCGAAGTGGATGTCGGCGATCAGGGGTATCGGCGAGCGCCACACGACCTCGCGGAAGCCCTTGAGGGCCTTCGAGCCGTTGACGGAGACACGAACGAGGTCTGCGCCGGCGGCATTCAGGTCGTAGACCTGCTGGACCGTCGCCTCGACATCGTAGGTCATGGTGTTCGTCATGGATTGGACGGCGATCTGCGCGCCGCCCCCGATGGGCACGCCGCCGACCGTGATCTGCCGGCTCGTGATCGGACGCTCCTGTATCGCTGCCTCTGTCATCTCACTCCTATATTTGCGAACGCTCTTATCTTAGTTCGGGATGAACGATTGTCCGGTAAAGAGTTTACTAAGGTCCGCGTAAGTTGCGAACACGAACAGCACCAGGACCAGCGCGATCCCCAGCGCCGCAACCTTCCCCATAGTCTCCTGGCTAACCGGACGGCCCAGGATCTTCTCCATCACGATAAAGAACAGGTGCCCCCCATCAAGCGGCAGGACAGGGAGCAGGTTGAAGATCGCCAGGTTCAGGCTGATGACCGCCAGTAGCTGCGGGAAGAACCCCTGGCTCACGGCCGTGCTTCCGACGGAAGCGATCCCGACCGGACCCGTCACGTTCTTGTAGAAGTCCTGCTGCCCGGTGATGAGTTGTCCGATAAACACGACCATCTTGACCGTGATCTCCCAGATCTTCTGCGCGGCCATGCCCGTCGCCTCCAGCGGCCCGTAGGTTATCTGCCGCACCTCCGGCCGCACACCCACGAGCGCCTGCCCCGGATACTGCTTGCTCTCGCCGAGCTTACCGGAGAACTGCTTCTCCGCGCCGTCGCGTTTCACCGTCACTGAGACCTCGTCTCCCGGCTTCTTGTCCCGGACGGCCCGCGTGAAACCCTCCCACTTCTGTATCCGCTGTCCGTCCACGGCCACGACCCGATCGCCGGCCTGGATGCCGACCCGGTCCGCCATCGTGCCGCGCTCGACCTTGTCCACGACAGGCGTGCCAACGACGACCCCGCTGATCATGAGCGTCCCGGCCAGTATGGCGATTGCGGCGATAATATTGGCGAATGGACCGGCGAAGATTATGAGCGCCCGGCGCCACGCTGCCTTCGCCGGATAGGTGTCCGGCCCACGGGCGTCGTCGTTCATGCCGGCCATCTTGGCGAATCCACCGAGCAGGACCACGCGGAACGAGTACACGGTCTTGCCGATCTTCTTTTTGAACAGCGCCGGTCCGAAGCCTATGCCGAACTCCGGCACCCGCACGCCGAGCGCCTTCGCGGTCAGCATGTGCCCCAGCTCGTGGATGACTATGAGCAGGATCAGGCCGAGCAGCGCAACTATTACCGTCATCGCGCCCGCTCCACGAGCCTCGCGGCCTCGTCCCGCGCCCAGCGGTCCACGCCCTCTATGGCCTCCATGCTCCTCATGGTCCCGAAGTCTGGAACCAACTCAAGTACCTCCTCGATGAGATCGGCTATCTGGAGGAATTGTATCCGACGTTCGAGGAACGCCTCGACGGCGACCTCGTTCGCCGCGTTGAGCGCCACGGGATAAGCCTCTCCCGCCCGCCCGGCCTCGACCGCGAGCGGCAGGCAGCGGAACACGTCGTTACGCGGCTCCTGGAACGTCCAGGTCATCTCTCCGAAGCCAACCGGCTCGGCGCCCACGTCCACCCGCTCCGGGTAGAGTATGCCGAAGGCTATGGGAAGCCGCATATCCGGCAGCGCGGCGTGCATGATCACGGACCCGTCCCGGAAGATAGCGCCACCATGCACCACCGACTGCCGGTGCACCACGACCCGCACATCGTCGTAGGAAGTCCCGAACAGGTGATGGGCCTCGATAACCTCAAGCCCCTTGTTCATCATCGTGGCGGAGTCTATCGTGATCTTGGCCCCCATGTTCCACGTCGGGTGCTTGAGCGCGTCCTCCGGCCTCGCCTCCATGAGACGTCCCTTCTCGAACTCGTAGAAAGGTCCCCCGGACGCCGTCAATAACACCTCCGCGACCTCCGCTTCGTCCCGCCCCTCAAGACACTGGAAGATCGCCGAGTGCTCCGAATCCACTGGCAGAATGGGATTGTCCCTGGCGAGGTCCATGATCCAGCGTCCCCCGGCCACGAGGGACTCCTTGTTGGCGAGGGCGACCTGATTTCCGGCCTGCAGAGCCGCCACGGTCGCGGAGAGACCGGCGAAACCGACGATCCCGTTCAGAACCACATCGGCGGGCGCTGCGGCGAGCGCGCGAGCCGATCCGGGACCGACAAGCGTTTCGGCGGCGCAGCCCGAGAGCGCGTCCTTCTCGCCTTTTTCGAGAGCGACGTACTCGGGATTGAACTCGGCGGCCTGGGCGCGCAAGAGGTCGGCGTTCGAGGCGGCGGAGAGACCGACGACCTCGAAGCGGTCCGGGTGGGCGCGCACGACATCGAGGGCCTGCTGGCCTACGCTGCCGGTAGAGCCGAGGATAGTCAGGCGGCGCGTCATATTGGATGGATGGTGTTCAAAGAGCTCAAAACGAAGATGTAGTATACCGCCGGCCCGGTAAAGAGCAGGCTGTCTATACGGTCCAGGATACCGCCGTGACCCGGCAGGGCGCGTCCCAGGTCTTTTAGTTCCAGGATACGCTTGAGTATGGACTCGAAGAGGTCCCCGCTCTGGCTGAACACGGAGATACCGGCTCCCATGAGGGCTGCGAACGGGAGCGGGAGCCCCAGGAACACGTTCGCGACCCACCCGACGGCGGCGGTCGTGAGCATCAGGCCGCCGATGCTCCCTTCGAGGGTCTTGTTCGGACTCAGGGATGGGAAGAGCTTGTGGCGTCCGAAAAGGCGGCCGGCGAAGTAGGCGCCGGAGTCCGAGATCCAGGGTCCAACCACTGCTATGAGGATGAGCGGGATACGGTCCTGGAGCTGTGAGATCAGGCCAAGGTGCGCCAGAGACGCCCCGACCCACAGCGCCATGAGAAGGATGGCGAGAACCGCCCGCAGGGTCCGTGCCTCCGGGCGCCCGGCGAGCCAGAACAATGCCCAGGGCAGGCTCAACAGGGCACCGGCCAGGATGCCGGTCTCGGCGTAAGGTATGGAGAGAAGTATCGGGATGACGCCCGCGCCAAGCGCGGCCGGGAACGGCAGCGGGTTGAGAGCCCGCGACAACTCGTAGGCGGAGAGTCCCACCACCAGCAGGACCAGCAGCAGCACGGCCCAGGTCCCGAGCAGTATCGCGCCGAGAGCTATTGGCGCCAGTACCAGAGCGGTTACGGTGCGCCACCGGAGCACGGGCGCTCCCCTAAACGCCGCCCCGGCGCCGGGACCGGGAGGCGTAAGATTCGATGGCGTGGAAGAACTCCTCGCGCGAGAAGTCCGGCCAGAGCGTGTCTGTGATGTAGAACTCCGCGTAGGCGATCTGCCAGAGGAGGAAGTTCGAGACCCGCAGCTCGCCGCTCGTGCGGATCAGGAGGTCCACCTCCGGGACTTCGGGGGCGTAGAGGTAGCTGGCGAAGGTCGCCTCATCCACCTCCTCCGGGGTGAGACCGTCGGCGACGATGCGCCGGGCGGCGTCCACTATCTCCGAGCGCCCGCCGTAGTTGAGCGCGATGTAGACCTCCAGGCGGTCATTGTGCGCGGTAAGGTCTTCGGCCTCCAGCATCGCGGCCTGTACCGACTCCGGCAAATGCTCCCTGCGGCCCAGGAAGCGCAGTCGCGCGCCGCGCTCGTTGAGCTCCGGCACCTTGCGCCGGGCGGTTTCGAGGAAGAGGGACATCAGGGTGTCCACCTCGTCCACCGGGCGCGCCCAGTTCTCGGTCGAGAAGGCGTAGAGGGTCAGGGTCTTAACGCCGGCCTCGCCGGCCGCTTCAAGGAGCGGGGTGAGAACGGAGACGCCCGCCCGGTGTCCGGCGGCGCGCGGGAGCCAGCGGCGCTGAGCCCATCGTCCGTTGCCGTCCATGATAATGGCGACGTTGCGGGGCACGCCAGCGGGGTCGAGGCGAGAGAGGGGTCTCGCTTCGGCAGGGGTCTTCGGCGGGTGTTTACGGGCGGGTTCCAGGGTCTAGACCTCCAGGAGCTCGGACTCTTTATCCGAGAGAGCGGCGTCTATACGCTTGACGTAATCGTTGGTCAGCTTCTGGAGCTCCTGCTCGGCGCGGCGCTCGTCGTCCTCGGAGATCTCGCCCATCTTCTTCAACTCGACGATGTCGCGCATCTCGTCGCGGCGGACGTTGCGGACGGAGACGCGGCCCTCTTCGGCCATGTGGCGGGCGACCTTGATCAACTCCCTGCGCCGCTCCTCGGTCAACTCCGGGATCGGGAGGCGCAGGATCTTGCCGTCGTTCTGGGGATTGAGGCCCACGTCGGAGTGCTCGATGGCCCGCTCTATTGCCTTCAGAGAGTTAGGATCGAACGGCGTAACGGTCATCAGGCGCGGCTCGGGCACGTTGATGTTCGCGACGCTCCGTAGCGCCATCTTCGAGCCGTATACCTCCACCTCGACCCGGTCCAGAATAGCCGGGTTCGCGCGCCCGGTACGTATGGTGGCGAAGTGCCCCCGCACCGATTCGAGCGCGCCGTGCATCCGGCGTTCGGCCGCCGTGAGATCTATCATGTCGGACATCTTCTACTCCCCTGTAGCCCCGTCGCTGGTCGGGCCGCCGTCAGCCGCGCGGCCGCGCGCGCTCCAAACCAGCGAACCCACGTGTTCACCCTGCAGAATGCGCCGCAGGTTTCCGGGCTTGAGTATATCGAATACCACTATGGGGAGGTTCTCTCCGCTGCACAAAGTAGCCGCCGTGTGGTCCATCACGGCCAGGTTCTGAGAGAGCAGGTCCATATAGTTGAGGCGCGGCACGCGGACGGCGTCCGGGTGAGTGCGCGGGTCCTTGTCGTAGATCCCGTCTACCTGGTTCTTCGCCATGAGCAGGGCGTCTGCCCCGATCTCCAGCGCCCGCAAGGCCGCTCCGGTATCCGTGGAGAAGAACGGGTTGCCCGTACCGGCGGCGAAGATAACGACCCGCCCCTTCTCCAGGTGACGGATCGCGCGGCGCCGGATGTACGGTTCGGCTACCTCCTGGATCTGGACCGCCGACTGCACCCGCGTGGGGACGCCCCGGCCTTCGAGAGCGGCCTGCAGCGCCATCGCGTTCATGACGGTGCCGAGCATGCCCATGTAGTCCGCCGTCGCGCTCTCTATGCCAAGCTCGTCAGCCACCGAAGAGCCCCGGAAGATATTGCCGCCCCCGACCACCATCGCCAGTTCCGCCCCGCCCTCGACCGCTTCGAGGACCTGGCTAACGGTGGACTGTAGGCTCACGGGGTCTATCCCATACCCCTCCTCCCCCGCCAGGCTCTCGCCGGAGAGCTTCAGCACGACGCGCTTTACCGGTCCCAGCTCCGCGTTGGGTGCCTCGTCGCCGCCCTTGAAAGCCGCCTGGCTCACGGCTCGCTAGAGCTCGTAGCGGACGAACCGCCGGATCACGACGTTCTCGCCGACCTTCTGGACCGTGTCCTGGAGCAAGTCCCCGACCGTCTTCTCCGGTTCCTTGACGAACGGCTGGGTCAGGAGCGCCTGCTCGGCGACCCACTTCTTGATCCTGCCGTCCACGATCTGGCGCGTGATCTTCTCGGGCTTGCCCATCTCCGCCGCCTGCTTCTCGGCGATTGCCCTCTCCTCGTCCATGGCGTCCTGCGGGATGTCCTCCGGCGCGACACACAGCGGGTTCATCGAGGCGACGTGCAACGCGACGTTCCGCGCGAACTCCTTGAACTCCCCCGTCCGGGCCACGAAGTCCGTCTCGCAGTCCACCTCGACCATTACGCCGACGCGGCCGTTGAAGTGGATGTACGCCTCTATGAGACCCTCGTTGGTCGCCCGGCCGCTCTTCTTCTGAGCCTGCGCCTGACCGCGCTCCCGAAGGAGCTTGCGCGCACCCTCGACGTCGCCATTCGCCTCGGTTACGGCGCGCTTCACGTCCATCATCCCGGCTCCGGTCTCCTCCCGGAGCTGCTTTATCTTCTCTATCGTGCTAGCCAAAGTCTCTACTTCTCCTCGGTCTCATCGCCCTCAGCCGGCGCCTCGGTTACGGCTTCGGCCTCTTCCTCGTTCGCCGCTTCGGGACCGGCCACCTCCGGGTCCGCTATCTCTGGGTCCGTCGCCTCCGGCGCCGCCAGCGAAGCCCCCGGCTGCGGAGCTTCCGGCTGCTGGGGCTCCGGCTCGGCACCCGTTCCGTTGGCGCTCGCATTAGCGCTCGCGGAGGACTCCCGGGCCGCTTCTTCGGAGACGAGGGCCTCCTCAACGACCGGAGGGACCGGGCGATCCTCGGCCGGGACTTCAGTCTCGCCCTTACCAGCGAGAACGGCGTCCGCGACCAGGCGGGAGATCAGGTTAATCGCCCGGATCGCGTCGTCGTTTCCGGGGATCACGTAGTCTATGACCTCCGGGTCGCAGTTCGTATCGGTGAGCGCGACGACCGGTATCCTCAGCCGGTTGGCCTCCTTGATCAGGAGCTCCTCGCGCTTGGGGTCCACGACGAACACCGCTCCGGGCAGCCGCTCCATCTCCGTGATGCCGGCGAAGTTGCGGCGCAGCTTCTGGTACTCGCGGTTCAGGGCGAACCACTCGCGTCCCGTGCGGTTCTCCTCCGGCGTCTCCTCCACCCTAGCCGCGAGGTTCACGAAGTGCTGGATGCGCGGCTGGATCGTCTGGAAGTTCGTAAGCATCCCGCCTATGTACCGCTCCGCTACATAGGGCTGTCCGCTGCGCATCGCCTGCTCGGCGATGGTCAACTGGGCCTGCTTCTTCGTGCCGACGAACAGGACCTCGCGTCCGGCCTCCGCGATGCTGCGGATGAACTTCAGCGCATCCTCAAGGAGGGTGATGGTCTGGTCCAGGTCTATGATGTGAACGCCGGCCCGCTGGGCGAAGATATAGCGCTTCATCTTCGGGTTCCAGCGCTTGGCCTGATGCCCGAAGTGGACCCCGGCTTCGAGCAGCTCTCTGACACCTACACGTTCGGCTGTGCTCTCCATGATTCTCTCCTTTTCAGGTGGTTGATAGCCTCCGCCCGCTTCTCGCAATCCACGGTGAGCTTCCGCGGACCACCACCTGGGTAATCGACCCTGCGCGGGCGTGCGTGATTAAAACCTCGAAGATGTTAGCACACGGGATACGAGCCTTCTAGCCGAGCGGGAAGGCGGTCCCGTCCGAGAGGTCCGCGCGCAGTAGCTCCAGAGCGCGGCGCAGTATCTGCGAGATGCGTCCTTCCGTCAGGTTCATCGCCATGCCGATCTCCTTGAGGGTGAGTCCCTCGTAGAAGTAAAAGGTCGCAACCACGCGCTCCCGCTCCGCCAGGCGCTCCAGCGCCGCGACGAGCCTGCCCCGGACCTCCGTCTTCTCCGCCTCGGACTGCGGGTCAGACGCCGAGCTGTCAGCCACGAAGTCCCCGTACTCGGACCCGGCGCGGTTATCCAACTCCATCCTCGCTTCGAGCGACCCGACCATAGCCTGCGAATATCGATCCAACATGTCCCGGTGTCTCTCTACGCTGACGCCGAGCGCTCGCGCCAGCTCCTCCTCCGTCGGCGGCCGTCTCAACTCCTGCGTGACCCGTACCCTCGCGGCCTCAACCTCCCGAACGTGCGCGCGCACCCGCCGGGGTACACGGTCCTCTCTCCTGAGCTCGTCGAGGATGGACCACCGGATCTTGGATATCGCATAAGACTCAAACTTTGCGCCGCGATCCGGCTCATAAGTCTGGATAGCGTCCAGGAGACCCATGATGCCCCAGGACATGAAGTCCTCCTGATCGAACGCCCCCGTCATGCGCCCCCCGAGCCTGCCGGCCACGTACTTGACCAGCGGTGAGTAGTTCACAAGCAACCTGTCGCGCAACTGGTTGGCCTCGCGGTACAGATCGTCCCGCTTACCAGACTCGGCCCGATCCGCTTCCTCCAGATGGCCGCGTACTTCTAGGTATCTTGCCCACAGACGCCCGAGGGTCTGTCTCACACCGTGCTCCTGCGCACGAACGCGCCGCTGACGTTACGCCCCACGTAGCCTTTTAGCTCCAGCATGGTCAGCGCGGGCAACAGGTCGCGCATCCCGATGCCGCTGCGGGAGGATATTACGTCCACCTCCGTCGGCTCGAAACCCACGCCGGCAAGTACGGCCGCCTCGCGCTCGGGCAACCCGGCGGGGAGGTCTTCGGACCTCGCCTCTCCCCGTTGTGGAAGCGTCTCCTGAACCGGAGCGACCGCGTCCACGAACTCCCGGATGTCCCAGAGCACCCCCGCTCCCTCGGAGAGAAGTTTGTTCGATCCCCGGCACTCGGCCACCCCGACAGGCCCCGGCACCGCCCAGACGTCGCGGCCGGAATCAAGCGCGTGGCGGGCCGTGATCAGGGCCCCGCTCTTCTCCGCCGCCTCGACGACCACGAGGGTCTCCGCGAGTCCCGCGATGATCCTGTTCCGCGCCGGGAAACGCCACGCGAGCGGAGCCTCGCCGAGGTAATACTCGGATAGAACGGCTCCGGTTGTGCTGACACGCGCGTAGAGGTCGCGGTTGCGTCTCGGGTAGATCACGTCTATGCCGCAACCGAGCACGCCCACGGTCGGCCCGTCGGCCATCAATGTCCCCTCGTGGGCCGCCGCATCTATCCCGAGCGCGAGACCGCTCACCACGCAGACGCCGCGCCCACCCAGCGCCCGCCCCAGCTCCCGCGCAACCTCGATGCCGCTGACGGAACACTTGCGCGAGCCAACGACCGCGACCGCCGGACCCGCCGGTAACGCACCGTTCACGAACAGAGCGGGCGGAGCGTCCGGCACCTCGCGCAGCCGCTCAGGGTAATCTTCATCGGCGAGCGTAACAGCCCGGATTCCCTTCTCGCTCAGACGCCGCTCGACGGTCTCCGCGTCGAAGGTGCGTTTCAGATCATCGAACGCCTGGCGGGCGCGCTCGGTCAGCTTGATCCTCGCGGCAAGCTCGCCCGAAGACATTTCGGGTACGGCCTCGGGCGCGAGATCCCCGAGACGCGAGATCACGCTGGTCCCCACCCGCGCCTGGAGGAGCGAGAGGAACAGGTAGGCCGCGCGCCCTCTAGCGGTCAATTAGGCTGGATCTCCTGTAGTTCAGAGCTTCGGCGAGGTGTTCGACCTGAATATCCCGCTCGCCGGAGAGGTCGGCGACCGTCCGGGCCACGCGCAGCACCCGGTCGTGCCCCCTGCCGGAGAGTCCCAGGCGATCTATCGCCCGCGACAGGAGCGCCTCCGCGTCACCGCCGACCGCGCACACCTCGCGCAGCCGCCTCCCGGAGAGCGCCGAGTTCGGTCCTCCCTGGCGTTCCGTCTGTATCCGGCGCGCCGCAGCGACCCGCTCCCGTATCCTCCGCGAAGACTCCGCGGGATGGCTCTCCCGCAACTCCTCCCGCGTCAGGCGCGGCACGTCTACGAAGAGGTCCAGCCGGTCCAGCAAAGGACCGGAGATGCGGCTCTGGTAGCGTTCGATCTGGCCCGCCGAGCACCTGCACGCTCGCCGCCGGTCTCCAGCGTACCCGCAAGGGCAGGGGTTCATGGAGCACACGAGCGTGACCCGCGCCGGGTAGCTCAGGGTCGCGGCGACCCGCGAGATCGTCACGTGTCCGTCCTCCAGCGGTTGACGCAGCACCTCCAGCGTACCGCGGCTGAACTCCGGGAACTCATCCAGGAACAACACGCCGTGATGGGCCAGCGAGACCTCGCCCGGACGCGGGTTGCTCCCCCCGCCCGCGAGGCCGGAGGTGGAGATAGTGTGGTGCGGCGCCCGGAAAGGCCGGGACTTTATGAGCGACCCCCGGCTCTCCCCCGCCGCGCTGTGTACTTTCGTGACCTCGATGCTCTCCCGCGTCGTAAGCGGCGGCAGTATCCCCGGCAGTCTCCGCGCCAGCATGGTCTTCCCCGAACCCGGCGGGCCGCTCATCAGGACGTTGTGGCCGCCAGCCGCGGCGACCTCCAGCGCGCGCTTGGCGTAGCCCTGTCCAGCAACGTCCGCGAAGTCGTTGTCCTGAAGGTCCACCTCCACCGTGCCGTTCTCGCTCGCGGTCGCAGGCTCCATCCGCGCCCGACCGCCGAGGAAGTCCACCGCCTCGCGCAGCGTCCTCATCCCGTAGACGCCCACCTCACCGATGGCGGCCGCCTCTGCTGCGTTCGGTTCCGGCAGGATCAGGCGCGGCATCCCTTCCCGCCGGGCGCCTTCGGCCATCGAGAGGGCTCCGCGGATACTCCGCAGTCCACCGTCGAGCGAGAGCTCTCCCACGAGTCCAGCTCCGCCGAGACGCTCCGCCGGCATCGCTCCGGAGGCGGCGAGGACCGCCAGAGCTATCGGGAGGTCGAAAGCAGGTCCCTCCTTACGAAGATGCGCGGGAGCGAGGTTGACGATCACCTTCTTCGTCGGGAACTTGTAGCCGCTGTTAGAGATCGCGACCTTCACCCGTTCGCGCGCCTCCTGCACCGCCGTATCGGGCAGGCCGACGATAGAGAAGCCTGGAAGACCCGCGCTCACGTCCACTTCGACCTCGACAGGCAGAGCGTCTATGCCTGCCAGCGTAAGACTCCGAACCCTGCACACCGACACTAAGCGTCTACTCCTCCCCTGGATGCGTGCCGCGATGCTCCTCCACGATTCAGCGACACCGTCCTTCGCGCATTACCAGTCCTATAATAACTCATGTACCGTCGGAACCCGAGACTCCAAACAGGTCGCCGCTTAGAAAGCGTTTTCGAGGTGCTGAATCTCCGGCGGACCATGCCCTGAAGCGAGGATACCGACCACGTCGAACCGCAACTCGTCGAACTCCGGGTCGCGCTCAGCCAGGTACTGCTCGGCCATCGACCGGACCGCGGCCTGCTTGCGGGGAGTCACGGCCTCCGTTGGATGGCCGAACTCCCGCCCGCGCCGCAGCTTCACCTCCACGAACACGAGGGTGTCACCATCACGGACGACAAGGTCCAACTCTCCATACCGCGTCCGGTAGTTGCGTTCCACCAGCGTATAGCCCTTCCTCACCAGGTAACGGAGAGCGAGGTCCTCTCCCCAGTCGCCTGCGCTGCGGGTTCTCAGGGACCGACCCCGGCGTAGCTCATCCTGTGGACCCGGCACGGCCCAACCTCCGCGAGAGCCTGTCTGTGCTCCAAGGTACCATAGCCGCGGTTGCGCTCGAAGCCGTACCGGCCATACTCGTCCGCGAGCGCGCGCATGGCATGGTCGCGCAGCACCTTCGCGACGATGCTCGCCGCGGCGACCGTCGCGCTAGCAGCGTCCGCACGGGGCAAACACTCGATCTCTGGTCCCAGACGCAGGTTCCCATCCGCGAGGCCACAACCAGCATGAGAGTCGAGGAGGGCGATGGCCCGCCGTAAAGCCTCCCTGTTGGCGAGGCCGAGCCCGTGAAGATCAATCCACCACGCCGGAAACGCGACCACGGAAACCGCTCTCGCGCACCGGAGCACCTCGCCCAGTAGACGCTCCCGGACGGGCGCGGAGAGGAGCTTGGAGTCCCGGACCTCCAGAACCTCATCCTCGCCGAGGATCGCGGCGGCAGCCACGATGGGTCCGGCCAGCGCCCCGCGTCCGGCCTCGTCCGCTCCAGCGAGCGGCCCTCTACGTTCGAGGAGCCACGCCGCATCAAATGCGTAGAGGGAGCCGCCCGATGGACGACCCCCTCCATTCCGTCCCGCCAACCTGGCGAGAAGCTACTTGGCCTTCTTAACGCGAGCCTTGCGGCCGATCTTGTCCCTGATGTAGTACAGCTTCGCGCGCCGCACCGCGCCGCGCGAGGCGACCTCCAACTTGGCGATCTTCGGCGAGTGTAGGGGGAAGATCCTCTCCACCGCCACTCCGAAGGAGTTCTTGCGCACGACGAACGTCTCTCCGATGCCGCTCCCCTTACGGGCGATACACAGACCCTCGAAGATCTGGGTCCGTTCCCGGTTGCCCTCGATGACCCGGTAATGCACCCGTACGGTGTCGCCCGGCCGGAAGGTGACGTCCTTCTGCTGCAGGTTCTCGCTCGTTATCATATTCCGCTCCTCTCTCGGGAAGTGATAGAGAACAGGGCTACGGCCGCTCCGCAACCCTCGTCCGCGCTCTCTCTCGCGCCCGGCTCTCGCGCCAGGCGCGGATCTCCGCATGATTGCCGGATAATAGCACGCCCGGCACCGCCTCTCCATCCCACACCGCGGGCCTCGTATACTGCGGCGCCCCAATAACTCCCTCCCCGGAGTAAGACTCGCCGACGAGACTCTCCGCGTTGCCCAGCACACCCTCCCTGAGCCGTATCACCGAATCAGCGAGCGCCGCCGCAACGATCTCCCCGCCCGAGAGCACGAACTCTCCGAGTGAGAGGCTTTCGGTTGCAAGCTCGCTCCGCACCCGCTCATCAACCCCGCCGTAGCGACCGCACACCACCGTCACGTCCGCTCCATCAGCGACCTCCGCGACGTAGCCCTGGGACATGGTGCGACCCCATGCCTCGGTCACTATGACCCGGCGTGACTCGCGGACCTTGCGCGCCGGGACGCCGTAGATCTCCTCGAATGCCCGCGCCACCACGTCTACCCGCACGATCATTCCGGCCCCGCCCCCGAACGGCATGTCGTCTATCCGCCCGCCGGGCGCGTACTCCCTCAGGTCGAAGCTGCGGTAGCTCACCTCGCCCCGCTCTATCGCCCGGCCCACAACCCCGACCCGCAACGCGGCGTCCACCACCTCCGGGAAGACACAGAAGACATCAATGCTACGCAAGGACTACTCCTCTGGCGGGCGGACGACGATACGTCCTGATACCGGATCCAACCCGGGAACGTGCTCCAGGGTGAAGGGAACGAAGAAGTCGCGTGCCGCATCGCTGGCGCCGCGAGGCCGGATCACGAGCACCTCGTGCGCTGGCGTCTGGAACGTCCCGATCACCTCTCCGAGTTCGCGCTCCTCTGAATCATGCGCCGAGAGCCCTACCAGATCCGCGACGTAGAACTCCTCATCCTCCGGCGAATCGAGCTCGGACCTGTCAAGCACCATCTCCTTGCCGCGCAATGCCAACGCCTCAGCTCGGCTGCCAATGCCTTTGAGATCCAGCAGAAAGCCTTTCGGTGTGGGGCGCGAAGAGAGTATTTCGTAAGCCATACTTCCTACCCGCGGCTCCATGCCCTCGCGCAGATGCCGCCCGGAGCCGGTAGCTCGCACCCGGACAGTACCGCGGACGCCGTGCGGCGTTCCGATAACCCCGATTACAACCGGGTCGTTCACCCGCACAGCGCCTAGTCCAGGACCTCCACGTTGGTACGCTTGCCGGCCTTCACCGAGGCCGCCTTAACGACCGTGCGGATCGCCCGGATCGTGCGTCCCTGCCGCCCGATGACCTTCCCGATGTCCTCGTCGGCCACCTTCAACTCCAGGTCCACGCGCGAGTCCGACTCCGTCGAGGAGACCTCCACCTTCTCCGGCTCGTCCACCAGGGAGCGGGCGAGGATCCTGACCAGGTTCTCCAGGTCCGGCATACGCTCTACGACCTACAGAGCGCCGGAGATCTTGAGCAGCTTGCGGACCTGATCCGTGGGCTGGGCGCCCTTGTCGAGCCACTCTTTCGCCTTCTCGACGTCTACCTGGATATCCGAGGGTTGGGTGCGCGGGTTGTACGTCCCGACCCGATCTATGAACTTGCCGTCGCGCGGGCTCCTCGCGTCCGCTACAACAATCCGGTAGAACGGCGCCTTCGTGGAACCGTGCCTCGCCAGCCTTATCTTTACCGCCATCTTCTCACCTTCCGAACTCTCACTCTTTATCTACTGTCTATCTACGTCCTGGCAGTCCGGGGATGCGCGGCATTCCGCCGCCCTTACCCATCTGCCGCATCATCTTCTGCATCTCGTTGAACTGCTTGACGAGCTTCTGCACGTCCTGCTGAGTCGAGCCGCTGCCGCGCGCAATCCTACGCGCCCGGCTCGGGTTCTGCAACAACTTGGGGTTGCGGCGCTCCTGGACGGTCATGGATGTTATCATGGCTTCGACCCGGCCGAGCTGTTTATCGTCTATCTCGACGTCCTTTAGCTGCTTGTTCAGGCCGGGTATCATGCTTAGAAGACCCGAGAGCGGACCCATCTTCTTGATCATCTGCATCTGCTGCAGGAAGTCCTCGAACGTGAACTTGCCGCTCATGAGCTTCTTGCCCTGCTCCTCGGCCTCCTTGCGGTCCACCTGCTGCTCTGCCTTCTCGATGAGCGTGAGCACGTCACCCATCCCGAGGATGCGCCCGGCCATCCGGTCCGGGTAGAAGTAGTCGAACTCGCTCATCTTCTCGCCCTCGGAGGCGAACCGGATCGGCTTCCCCGTCACCGACACGACGGAGAGCGCCGCCCCGCCCCGCGCGTCGCCGTCGAGCTTGGTGAGCACCATCCCGTCGTACTCCGCGTACTCCTGGAACGCCTGCGCAACCTCCACCGCGTTCTGGCCCGTGACCACGTCGAGGACGAGCAGTACGGAGTGCGGCCGGACGTTATTGCGAACCCGCTTTATCTCCTCCATCAGGTCCATGTCCACGACCTGCCGGCCTGCTGTGTCCACGATGACGAAATCGTAGCCCTCGTCGCGGGCCTTCTTTACGCCGCGCTCGGCGATCTCCTCGGGCTTCGGGTCCGCGCCTTCATCGTAGACCGGCACGCCGAGCTCCTTGCCGATCTGCTTTAGCTGCTCGATGGCCGCCGGACGATACGTATCGCAGGCGACGAGATACGGGTTCTTGCCGAGCTTGCGGGAGAACAGCGCGAGCTTTCCAGCGGTCGTCGTCTTACCGTGACCGTTGAGACCCGCGAGCATCACGACCGTGGGCGGGCGGGAGGCGAACGAGAGCTTATGGGAGGTGCCGCCCATGAGGTTCGCCAGCTCTTCGTTGACGATCTTGACGATCTGCTGGCCGGGCGAGAGCGCCTTCGAGACCTCGGCGCCCGTGGCTCGCTCCCGGACGTTCGAGACGAACTCCTTGACGACGCCGTAGTTCACGTCGGCTTCGAGGAGGGCCAGACGGATCTCGCGCGTAACCTTCTTTACCTGGTCCTCGGTGAGGTTCCCGCTGCCGCGGACCCCATCGAGCGCCTTATTGAGCCTTTCGCCTAAGGTATCGAACATCTAGAGGTCTCCAAACATTGCTTCGGCGAACTCGCGGGCGTCGAACGGGTGCAGGTCCTCCACCTTCTCTCCAACGGAGATGAGCTTGATCGGCACCCCGACCTCATTGGCGATGGCGAGCGCGATGCCGCCCTTCGCCGTCCCGTCGAGCTTGGTCAGTATGATCCCCGTGAGCCCCGCCACTTCCTGGAACATCTTTGCCTGCCGCAGCCCGTTCTGGCCGGTGGTCGCGTCGACCGTCATCAGGACCTCATGCGGCGCCCCCGGTAACTGCCGCCCGATGACGCGGTGTACCTTGTCCAGCTCGGCCATGAGGTTGACCTTGGTGTGCAGGCGGCCTGCGGTGTCTATGAGCAGCACGTCCGTCCGCTCTCGCTTGGCTGCTTCGACCGCGTCGTGGGCGACGGCGGCGGCGTCCGCGCCGCGCTCCCGTGCGATCACGGGCGTCCCGGTCCGCTCGCCCCAGGTCTGGAGCTGCTCGATGGCCGCCGCCCGGAAGGTATCTCCGGCCGCGAACATCGTGGTGCCGGGCAGGAAGCGCGAGAGCTTGCCGATGGTCGTCGTCTTGCCGGTGCCGTTGACGCCGACCATGAGGATGACCGTCGGATGGTGGGAGATGTCAAGCTCGACCGGCCCTTCAAGCATCCGGGCGGCGTGCTCGATCATGAGCCGCCGCAACTCGGCGCCGCTGGTGATGTTCTTCTCCAGCGCCTCCTGCTCCAGCTCCGCGACGAGCTTCGCCGTGGTTGGAACTCCAACGTCCGATGAGATCAGGATCTCCTCTACCCTCTCCCAGAACTCCTCGTCCTCAGCGTCCCGGAACTCCGCGACGGCAGCGTTTAACTGACCGACGAAAGACTCCCGGCTCCGGGTCAATCCCTGCCGCAGCCTCCCGAACCACCCGACAGACTCCGGCTCGGATTCCGCCGCGCCGGCAAGATCCTCCGTCCCCACCTCCGGCTCCTCGGGTTCGGGGGCAGGCGCCTCTGGTTCGGGCGCCTCTAACTCGCTCAACTCGACGCTGACCGCATCCTCTGCTGCCTGCTCTTCGGGGATCGGTTCCGCCTCAGGAGCGTCCCGAAGCTCGTCATCTATTATCTCCGGTTCCGGTTCGATCCCGGATTCGGCCTCCGGTGCTTCTTCGGAACGTTGCACCGTCTCGGTAGCCACAGACGAGCCGGACTCCTGCTCCTCGTCTCTGGTTCTTCTAAAGAAATTGCGCCACGAACGAGCCATTGGCCTGCTCTACTCTCCCTGCATACGTTTCGATACGACTGTGGTGGCACCGGCGGCATCCTGGACGACGCCATAGAGAACGTCCGCCGCGGCCATGGTGCGCTTCTGATGGGTGACCAGCAGAAACTGGCCTTCCGACCGGTAAGAGTCTACCACAGCGATAAAACGGGCCAGGTTGAGGTCGTCGAGCGCCGCTTCAGCCTCGTCGAGTATGCAGAACGCTCCCCCCTCGCGCCCCGGACGGCTGAGGAATATGCTGAAGAGGAACGAGAGCGCCAGGAGCGCCCGCTCCCCGCCGGAAAGTACATGTAGCGGCCGCCATCCCTTCCGGCCGAGCCGCAGACCAATCTCGACTCCCTCTTCCGAGAGATCCAACTCTCCAGCCGCCCCATCCATCATCCGCGGCACCATCTCCCCGAACGCCCGCCGCACCCTCCCAAACGTCTCCGTGAAACGCTGCTCTATCTCCCCATCTATCGAGTGTATTATGCGGTTAAGTTCGTTGGCGGCGGCTTCGGCGTCGGCGCGTTGGGCGGTGACGAACTCGTGGCGTTCGCGCAGGGTGTCCTGCTGGGCGAGCGCTAGCAGGTTGACGTCCCCGAAGCGTTTGAGCTTGCGGGCGAGACGATGGCGTTCGGCTTCGGTCTCGGGACCGTGCTCGGCGCCCTCGCGGCGGGCATCTTCGAGGGTGGCGCCCCACTCGGACCGTATCTCTTCAAGAGCTTCGGAGGAGGCGTTCTCGGCCTGCCGGAGGTCCTGGCGCGCGTGTTCGGCGTCGGCGCGGGCGGTGGCGAGGTCGCGGGCGAGGTCCACTGCCCGGCGGGAGAGGTCCGCGCGGATTGCCGAGAGACGCCGGTGTTCCTCGTCCGCCTCGGAGCGCGCGCGGCGCAGGCGGCTCCGGCGCTCACGAACGGCCGGCGCGAGCGACCGGAGGACTCCGGCCACCCTGGAGGCCAAACGCGCGGGAAGGTCCGCATCTCCGGCCGGCTCTGCCTGGGTCCGCGCGAGCTGCTTCGAGATGCCGTCCCGCCGCCGGACACCCTCGGCGACGGCGGCACGCAACCGGCTCCTGCGGCGGTCCAACTGTGAGAACGCAGCCTCGGCGTCCTCCAAAGCTGCGGCGGACGCGGTTACGTCCCGGCGCGCCTCTTGCGCCGCCTCGGCGGCGGTGGACAGCGATGCCTCCGCCCGCGCGAGGTCGTCTCGGATACCCTCCATCTCGCGTTCGCGTTCAAGAAGAGCATCCCTCGCTCGCTCCAGGCGGATGCCGCGGGAGCGCGCCTCGCGCATCAAGGCGGAGGAGGTACGGTTTGTCCGGGCGACAATGGAGAGAGTCGTCTGGGAGTGAGATGCGATCTGCTCTAGCTGCCGGCCTGCCTGCGATAGCTGTTCGCGGCAATCGTAGAGGAGTCCACCCGGTCCCTCCTTCAGCACCCGCAAGCGATTTTGCTCCCGGTCCAGCCGCGCCTTCCGGGAGAAGCGTCCGTCCTCAGAACGCAGGCGCACGCTCGTTCGGGTGAGACGGAAGCCGTTGCGGGTGACCACTACATGACCGTTCTCCGGGTGGTCATGCGC
>DASSMB010000048.1:0-4588 GCA_035689095.1 Rubrobacteraceae bacterium
CCCGTGGCCCTGGTCCTCACCCGCCAGGCGCTGCCGACCCTGGACCGCTCTAAATACGCCCCGGCATCGGGTGTCGAGAAGGGAGCCTACGTACTGGCTGATGCGGAGGACGGCAAGCCCGACGTCCTGCTGCTGGGGACCGGCAGCGAAGTGCAGCTCTGCATAGAGGCCTACGAGCAACTCAAAGGGCAGGGGGTGAAGGCCCGCGTGGTGAGCATGCCCTCGTGGGAGCTCTTCGAGCAGCAGAGCCAGGAGTACCGTGAGAGCGTCATCCCTCCAGATGTAACCGCGCGCGTCTCCGTGGAGCAGGCCACCACGCTCGGTTGGAGGAAGTACGTCGGGCTGGACGGGCGGACCATCGGGATGAGGACCTTCGGGTCTTCCGCGCCGCTGAAAGAGTTACAGGAGAAGTTCGGCTTCACCCATCAGGCCGTGGCGGGAGAGGCGATGGATCTGCTGGGCAGGTCCGGGAACGGGAGTGCTTCGCCCGGTGGAGGTCGCTCCTGAGTTCGTATGGGAGCTTTCAGGTACGGGTAGAGGTATCGGAAGCATCTGGAGTCGACCACGAAGACATAACGGAGGTGCTAGAGGAGAGCGGCGAAAGTTCGGCGACTCCTATAATGAAGTGATGGAACAGATAAGGGCCATAGGAAATCATATGGCCCACCAGTCCTGAAAGGTATTCCGGGGAGAGGAGGAGTATGGCAACGGGTTTCAAGGGCGCTATCTTCGATGTGGACGGGGTGTTGGTGGATTCTCCGCACGAGATGGCCTGGCGCGAGGGCTTGAAGAAGCTCATGGAGAACGAGTGGAGCGACATAAGAGATCAGACCTCGTATTCGCCAGAGAAGTTCACGCCGCAGGTCTACCAGCGGGAGATGAGCGGCAAGCCGCGCTACAAGGGCGCCCAGGCCGCCCTGGAGTACTTTAACGTGCCCGACATCGAGCGTCGCGCCCAGGAGTACGGCGACATGAAGCAGGAGATGATAGTAGAGCTGATCGAGGCGAAGGACTTCGAGGAGTACCCGGACGCCCTACGCTTCGTCCTGGCGCTCAAGGAGGCCGGCGTCCTTATAGCGGCGGCCTCATCATCCAAGAACGCGGGCGCTTTCCTGAGGCTCGTGCGCCTGGACGAGTTCGCCGAGAGTGAGGGTCTCTCCTACGATTTCCTGACGCCGGGATATACGTTGCTGGACATTTTGGACGGCGACGTGAGCGGGCGGGACTTCGAGCAGGGCAAGCCGCACCCCATGATCTTCCTGGCCGCCGCCGAGGAGTTGGGACTTTCGCCGGAGGATTGCTTCGTGGTCGAGGACGCGGCAAACGGCATACAGGCGGCCAAGGCGGGAGAGTTCGCCGCCCTGGGTATCGCGCGGGCGGACGACGAGGAAGCCCTGGCCGAGGCCGGCGCGGACATCGTCGTGACCAGCCTCGACGACGTCTCGCTCGACGCGATCTCGGAGGGCCGTCTGGAGAAGGCGGGCTCCTGATGAGCTACAAGGACAACGCCTCCCTGGGCGGGTACGAGGATACGATTTCCGGCGCTCTATCGGAGTTGCGGGACGAGCGGATCGTGGAGCGCATGCGGGACGGCGACCATACTGTATGGGGGCCGGAGCCGGACGAGATCTCCAACCGCCTCGGGTGGCTGAAGAGCCCGGAGACCTCTGAGGAGGCGCTGCCGGAGATACTCCGCTTCGCCGAGGCGGTGAAGGGCGAGGGGATCGAGCACGTGCTCCTACTAGGGATGGGCGGCTCCAGCCTCGCTCCCGAGGTCTTCGGCTTCGCCCTCGAACGCAAGGAAGGCTACCCGGACCTCGCGGTCCTCGATAGCACCGACCCCGAGGCCGTGCTGCGCCACGCCGGAAGTCTTGACCTCTCGCGCACGCTCTTCGTCGTCTCGACCAAGTCCGGCGGCACCGTTGAGACGTTCTCCTTCTTCAAGTTCTTCTACAACAAGGTCGCGGAGATCGTGGGCGCGGAGCGGGCCAGCTCGCACTTCGTCGCCATCACCGACCCCGGCAGCGGTCTGCAGGATACCGCCGAGAAATACGGCTTCCGGCAGACCTTCCTGAACGACCCGAACATCGGAGGACGCTACTCGGCGCTCTCGTTCTTCGGGGTCGTGCCGGCGGCGCTGGCCGGGGTGGAAGTAGCGAAGCTCCTGAACAGCGGCAAGGACGCCGCCCGAGAATTCGCCGGCACTGAGGGAGAAGACAACCCCGGCGCGTGGCTCGGGGCCGTGATGGGCGAGCTGGCCCGCTCCGCCGGGCGCGACAAGCTGACGCTGCTCGCGTCGCCCGCGCTCGCACCGTTCGGCCCCTGGGTGGAGCAACTCATCGCCGAGAGCACCGGCAAGGACGGCGTCGGCATCCTGCCGGTCGCCGAGGAGCCGGAAGGCTCCCCGGAGGTCTACGGCGACGACCGGTTCTTCGTGAGCATGAGGCTGCGTAGCGAGGAGCCGGACGCTCTGCTCGACGAGTTGAAGAGCCAGGGGCACCCCACGGTCGAGGTCCTGCTGGACGATCCCTACGACCTGGGCGGCGAGATGTTCCGCTGGGAGGTTGCGACCGCGATCTCCGGCTGGAGGCTCGGCATCAACCCGTTCGACCAGCCAAACGTCGAGTCCGCGAAGATTCAGGCCAGGAAGATGGTCGCCGAGTACCAGGAGAAGGGCGAGTTGCCCGAGCCCGAGCCGACGGTCGAGGACGGCGGAATCTCCGTCTACTCGTCCGGGGGAGCGGCGAGCGTGGAAGAGGCACTCGAAGGTTTTCTCTCCCAGGCTCGGCCCGGCGACTACGTGTCGTTGCAGGCCTATCTCCCGCCATCGGACGAGACCACCGAGACCCTGCAGGGGCTGCGCGTCCGCTTGCGGGAGCGTCTCAAGCTCGCCACGACCCTCGGTTACGGGCCGCGCTTCCTGCACTCTACCGGCCAGCTACACAAGGGCGACGGCGGCAACGGGCTCTTCATCCAGATCACATCCGACCCGCGAGAGGACGCGCCCATCCCCGACGAGGCGGGCAAACCAGAGGCCACGCTCACCTTCGGGGTGCTCGAAGCCGCCCAGGCCCTTGGAGACCGGCGGGCGCTGCTAGACGTGGACCGGCGCGTGATCCGCTTCCACCTCGGCGGAGACGTGAGCGCCGGCCTCGACAGGCTCGCCAACAGCATCTGATGAAAGAAGACCTCGCGAAGGAAATGATCATCCAGAAACCGTCTCGTAGATAGCCGGTTCGTAGGCAGGAGAAGAACCGGCAAAGGGAAAGCCCGGTCTCCGGCGACCATTTCGGCGGCCGGGCATGGATTAGGAGGAAAGATGGCCGAAGGTCCGTACTTAATGGGCATAGATTTCGGGACGGGTGGCGTGCGGGTCGGCGTCTTCGACCGGGAGGGGACGCCGGTGGTCTTCCACGGCGTCGAGTTCGACACGAAGTTCCCACGCTCCGGCTGGGCGGAGCAGGACCCCGATGTATGGTGGTCCAGCTTCGTGGAGGCGACGAAGAAGGTGATGCAGGAGGGCGGCATCTCGCCGGAGGAGATCGCCGGTATCTCCACGGACTCCACGGCCTCAACCGTGCTGGCGATGGACGCGAACGACAAGCACCTGCGGCCCGCCATAATGTGGATGGACGTGCGCGCCTCCGACCAGGCGAAGAAGCTGGAAGATACCCACGATAACGCCCTGAAGTACTGCGGGTACGGGGCCGTCTCCGCCGAGTGGGGCCTCCCGAAAGCCCTCTGGCTCAAGGAGAACGAGCCGGAGACCTACGAGAACGCCCGGCACATATGCGATTGTAACGACTGGCTGATCAACCGCCTCACCGGTGAGTGGAAGTCGTCCGTCAACATCGCCAGCGCGAAGTTCTTCTACGACCGCGACGAGGGCGGCTGGCCCGAGACCCTCCTGGAGGCCGTCGGCTTCGAGGACTTCCTGGACAAGTTCCCGCCGGACGTGCTGGACCTGGGCGAGGTCGTCGGCGGTCTGCGCAAGGACGTGGCCGACGAGCTGGGCCTCAAGGAGGGCACGCCGGTCGCGCAGGGCGCCATTGACGCCTACGCCGGGGCTCTCGGGCTCGGGGTGGTGGAGCCGGGGACGCTCGCGCTCATCACCGGCTCATCGCACGTCATGATCGGGCAGGCCGCCCGGCCCACCCACGGGCAGGGCTTCTGGGGCTCATACACGGACGCCATGATCCCCGGCCAGTACACCGTCGAGGCCGGGCAGGTCTCCACGGGTTCCGTCGTGGCCTGGTTCAAGAACAACTTCGCGTCGGAGGCGGCAAAAGAGGCCGAGAGCCGCGGCGTGGACACCTACGACGTCCTCAACGAGATAGCCGAGAAAGTGCCGCTGGGGTCTAACGGCCTGATCTTCATCGACTACTTCCAGGGCAACCGCTCCCCCCACACCGATCCGCTGGTGCGCGGCGCGATCTGGGGCCTCTCGCTGGGCCACACTCCCGGCCATATCTTCCGCTCCATCATCGAGGGGATCTGCTTCGGCACGGAGAGCATCTTCCGCGCCATGCGCGGGCACCAGTTCGAGCCGCGGCTGAACGTCGTCTCCGGCGGTCCCGCCAAGAGCGAG
>DASSMB010000049.1:0-10827 GCA_035689095.1 Rubrobacteraceae bacterium
CGCTCGCTCAGGGCGAGGATGACCGTGATAGGTCCTACCCGTCCCGCGAACATCACCGCCATAAGCAGCAGTTTACCGAACGGGCTGAGCTCCGTGGCGAGACCGTAGCCGGGTCCGAGTGACAGGCCGACCGTCCCGAACGCCGACGTGACCTCGAAGACCGCCACAAGGAAGTGTACGTTGTCCGAGAGCATCAGAGCCAGCGATGCCCCTCCCACGAGCAGCACAGAGAGCGAGAGGACGGTCAGGCTCTTGGCGATCAGGGAGCGGGGGATGCGACGGCCGAACGCCGTTACCTCCTCCTGCCCGCGGACCTGGGAGAGGAAGATCAGGAATATGAGCGCAACGGTCGTCACTTTGATGCCGCCGCCGGTCGAGACCGGGGCCGTCCCGATGAACATTAGGACTATCTGGATCGCCAGCGTCGGGTCCCTCATGTCCGAGTAGGTTACGGTCGCGAAGCCCGCCGTCCGCGGCGTCACCCCCTGGAAGAGCGACATCAAGACGCGAGTATGGAAGGGCTGGCCGCCGAGCGTGTTCGGGTTTGTCCACTCCAGAGCCGCGACGCTCAGGACGCCGATGGTGAGCAGGACGCCTGTCGTGATAAGGACGAGCTTGGATTGCAGGGTGAGCCGCCGCATCTTCCGGTAGTGGTACAGGTTCACCAGCACCGGAAAACCGAAGCCTCCCATGATGATCAGGTACATCAGCGTCAGGTTAACGACCCAGTCGCCGGCGTAGGAGGCCATCCCATCCTCGAAGATGTCGAACCCGGCGTTGCAGAAGGCCGCGATAGTGTGGAAGATGCCGAGGCCGAGAGACCCGATACCGTGACCCTCCACGGTGAAGCGAGCCGTCAATATGACGACGCCAACGACCTCCACGAGCAGCGTTATCAGGGCTACCTGTCCGACGAGGCGCACGACGTTGCCGGGGGAGTCCGGGCTCGTGAGCTCCTCACGCACGATCAGGAGGTCCCGGAAGCCCAGCCTGCGGCCCACGAGCAACGCGCCCACCGTGGCCGCCGTCATGATCCCCAGTCCTCCGAGCTGGATCAGGAGCGCGAGTATCCCCTGGCCGAAGGGCGTGAAGTCCTTCGCCGGGGTTACCGCTTGAAGCCCCGTAACCGTTACCGCGCTCACCGACTCGAACAAGGCATCGAGCCAGGAGACGTTGTTGTTGGCGGCCGGGATCTTCAGCAGAGCGGTGCCGAGCAGGATCAGACCCGCGAAAGCGACCACGATGAGGCGCGGAGCCGATAGTCTGGGGAACATCCGCCTATCTTACCCGGATGCCGTCGGCAACATCCACGCCGGCGCCGGCTACGAGCCGTAGACCAGGATCGCGACGAAGATCAGGATAACGACCAGCGCGAACCCGCCGATGATCAGGGCGAAGTACCGATCCGTTCCCCGCGCCGCGCGCCGTCCGGACCTGCTTCCCCACCGCCGGTCCCTCCGGCTGCTCGGAGTCCAGCGCCTGTTCATGTCCTCCGTTCCTACTCCTTGCTGATACCCAGCGCCTCCGCCACCAGCGCGCCGACCTCCGTCGGGTTCTCCGCCGCCCGGATACCGGCTTTTCTGAGAGCCTCGCTCTTCGCCTCGGCGGTGCTCTCGCCGCCGGAGACTATGGCGCCCGCGTGGCCCATCGTCTTGCCTTCGGGGGCGGTGAAGCCCGCGATGTAGGCGACGACGGGGGTCTTCATCTCCGACTGAATATACTCGGCTGCTAGCTGTTCGGCGTTGCCCCCGATCTCCCCGATCATCACCGCGCACTCCGTCTCCGGGTCAGCCTCGAACTTCTTGAGGATCTCGATGAAGTCCGTCCCGATGATGGGGTCGCCTCCGATCCCGACGGCCGTGCTCTGCCCGATGCCGCGCTGCGTCAGCTCGTTGACGACCTGGTACGTGAGCGTCCCGCTACGGCTCACAACGCCGACGTTGCCCGGCGTGAAGATGTCGCGCGGCATAATGGAGACGTTAGCCTTGCCGGGCGAGAGCATCCCCGGACAGTTCGGCCCGACGAGCGTCGCTTCCGTCATCCGCATGTAGTCCGAGACCTTGAGCATGTCATGAACCGGCACGCCCTCAGTGATGCAGCAGACCGTGCTCACGCCCGCGTCCAGCGCTTCGAAGATGGCGTCCGCCGAGAAAGCCGCCGGGACGAAGATCACGCTCGCGTTCGCTCCCGTCTCACGGACGGCCTCGCCGACGGTGTTGAAGATCGGGACGCCTTCCTGGTCCTGGCCGCCCTTGCCCGGCGTTACTCCGGCTACGACCTGCGTGCCGCTCTCCAGCATGCGTCCGGTGTGGAAAGCACCCTCCCGGCCCGTGATGCCCTGCACCACGAGCCGCGTGTCGTTGTCAACGAGTATCGCCATTTACCGTCCTCCATCCCGCGCCAGCTCCACGGCCCGCCGGGCCGCGTCCAGCATGGTCTCCTCGGTGTGTACGTTCTCCGGGGTGTTCTCGGCCAGTATCTGCCGGCCCTCCTCGGCGTTCGTGCCATCCAGCCGCACGACTATCGGCAACTCAAGCCCGGTCCGCTCTATCGCCGAGAGCAGGCCCCGCGCAACCTCGTCGCCGCGCGTGATGCCGCCGAAGATATTGAAGAAGACGCTCTTTACCTTCTCGTTCGAGGTCACGATGTCGAGGGCGGTGGAGATCTTCTCCGCGTCCGCCCCGCCGCCGACGTCGCAGAAGTTCGCCGGCTCCCCGCCGGCCTGCGCCACCACGTCGAGCGTGCTCATCACCAGCCCCGCCCCGTTACCGAGGATGCCCACGTCGCCGTCGAGCTTCACGTACTGTAGGCCCGCCTCCTGCGCCCGCTGCTCCTGCGGGTCCGCGGCCTCCACGTCGTGCAGCTCCGCGATGTCCGGGTGGCGGAACAGGCTGGTATTGTCCACCGTTACTTTGGAGTCGAGCGTGAGCACCTTCCCGTCGCCGGTGATGACGAGCGGGTTTATCTCCACGAGGCTCGCGTCCGCGCCGGTGAAAGCCTTGTAGAGGTTCGAGAGCGTCTTGCCGAGGCCCTTCGCGGCGTCCTTATCCAGGCCGGAAGCGAACTGGATCTCGCGCATCTGGTACGGCAGCAGCCCGACGAGCGGGTCTATGTGCATCCGTACTATAGCCTCCGGGTTCGTCTCGGCGACCTCTTCTATGTCCACGCCGCCCTCGGTCGAGAAGAGGACCAGGGGCTTCTTCGCCGTCCGGTCCACGGTGATGGAGAGGTACATCTCCTTCGCGATGTCCGCGCCGCCCTCCACGAGCACGCGCCGGACGGTGTGCCCCCGGATATCCATGCCCAGGATCCGCTCCGCCGCCTGCTCGGCCTCCTCTGGGCTGTTCACGACCTTGATGCCGCCGGCCTTCCCGCGCCCGCCCGTCAAGACCTGCGCCTTGACCGCGACCGTGCCGCCGATCTTCTCGGCCGCCTTCCGCGCCTCCTCGGGCGTGGTTGCGACGATGCCTTCGAGCGTCTCAAGCCCGTATTCTCTCAACAGTTCCTTGCCCTGATGCTCGTAGAGGTCCAAACCCAACTCCCGCGAAGCCCGTAACGACGGCCCGAATTATACAGAGCCAGCCGCCGATGTTCGCAGCTATGGTCCGGGCGTCCGTCCCGTGTGCCGGTGCGCTCTGTATATACTTGAAGCGTGGAGGCGCGGACGAACTGACGGGCATCGGGACAGCGATAAACGTAGCGACCGTTCTGGTTGGAGGGGGCATCGGCACGCTCGTCGGCGCTCGCCTGCCGGAGGGAATGCGCGAGACGGCGATGTCGGCCATCGGCATCGTGACACTGCTCGTCGGGGTCTCTAACTTCCTCAAGTTCGACAACCCGCTCGTCCCGCTCGTCAGCGTGATCCTGGGTCTTGTCGTGGGCGAGCTGCTCGATATCCACGGTACTCTCAAGCGCTTCGGGGACTACCTTGAGAAGCGGTTCTCGAAGGGGGAGAGCCCGGTGAGCCGGGCGTTCGTAACCACGAGCCTACTGTTCTGCGTGGGGCCCTTGACCGTGATCGGCTCTCTTGAGGACGGCCTCAGCGGTGACTACAGTCTGCTCGCCCTCAAGAGCGCCCTCGACTTCATCGCGGCGCTCACCTTCTCCTCGGTGCTGGGATGGGGAGTCCTGCTCTCGGCCGGAACTGTCCTGGTCGTGCAGGGCGCGCTGACCTTTGGGGCCGGTTTCCTCGACCCATACGTCACGGACGCCATGATCTCCGCGACTACCGCCACCGGCGGCATACTTATCGTCGGCCTCGGGCTTATGCTGCTGGACCTCAAGGAAGTCCGGGTGGCGAACATGCTCCCCGCCCTCCTCTTCGCGCCGGTCCTCATCACCGCCGCTCCGCTCTGGCCTTTCTAACTTTCGCCCGCGGCGTCGATACTGGTAGTATTCGCATCGGTAACCGAGAACCGCGGCGGTTAGAAAGGGCGTGGGAGTTGGAGAACGACAGGCACTGGCGGGGCAGCCCGCTCGACATGGGCTCCGGCATGGACCCTTACGGCATCCGGGAGGTCGTCATCGAGTTCGACAACGGCGACACCGACGTCTTCCGGCCGAAGAGGCGGGACGAGTTCGGATCCTACGAGTTGCACCAGATCGGCGCCTACGTGGACGCGATGGCGCACTCCATCCGCAAGAGCATGAGGAGCTAGCGATGCACGGGATAGAGCGCCACCGCAACATACAGGGAGCTCCGGAGCCGGACCAGCGCGTCGTCAGGATAATCGTGCGCTATGCCGACGGGCGCAACCTCGACTTCGTCGCCGACGCCAGCCGGGATTTCTTCTCCGAGGACGATATTCTGGAACTCAAGAAGGTCTTCGACCGCGCCTCCTCCGCTGCCGAGTGGGCCGAGGTCACGGAGCGCGCGAACGCCGGAGGATAGCTGCGCGGATAGCGGCGGTTAGAGAGCTCAGGGAAGTCTAGCGTCCGGGACCGTCCCGGTCCGTGTAGCGGTCATAGCGGTCCAGGTAGTCCGCCTGCAGGTCCACCCGTTCACCGGCAAGCTCCCGGCGACGCAGGTCCCACAGGACTTGCAGGTCGTGGTCGATCTTCCCGAGACGCGCGTGGTCCGCGTCGTCGGCGTGGTGGGTGCCTTCGCGGGCCACGAGACGCTCGCGCTCCTCGGATAACTCGTTGATCTTCTGCATAACAGTCTGCGCCATGATCTCCTCCTCGCTCAACAAGCAGTGTACATCCGCCGTCAGCCCGCGGCCCGGTCTGCTGGACTAGAATTGAGCTACTACTACACAGACGGAGGGATATGCTGAACAGGATCTGCCATCTCGGGTACGCAGTAGAGGACGTCGAAGCCGCCGCCCGCTTCTACCGCGACAGCTTCGGCGTCGAACCGGGAGAGCAGGAGGTAGTGGAGGAGCAGGGCATCGTCGCCACCATGTTCCGGGTGGGGGAGTCCATGATCGAGCTCGTCCAGCCCACCCGCCCCGACTCGCCCATCGGCAAGTTCCTCGCCAAACGCGGCGAGGGATTCCACCACGTCGCATTCGAGGTGGACGATCTGGAAGCCGCCCTCGCCGACCTCAAGAGCCGCGGCGTCGAACTCATAGACGAGACCCCGCGGATCGGCGCGGGCGGGAGCAGGATGGCCTTCGTTCATCCTAAGGGGGCCTTCGGCGTGCTCACGGAGCTAGTAGAATTGCCCCACAGAGACGAGGGAGAGGTGTAAGACGTGGAAGTGGAGAAGCGGAAAGGCGAAGTCCGCACGGAATCCGGCATAGAGGTAAAGTCCCTCTACCGCCCCGAAGACCTGGACGGCTTCTCTTATGAGGAGAAGCTCGCCGACCCCGGCGAGTACCCCTACACCCGGGGCGTCTATCCCTCAATGTATCGCGGCCGTCCCTGGACCATGCGCCAGTACGCGGGCTTCGGTACCGCCAAAGAGACCAACGCCCGCTTCAAATACCTGACCGAGAACGGCCAGACTGGACTCTCCGTCGCCTTCGACCTCCCCACCCAGATGGGCCGCGACTCGGACCACGAGCTGGCGCAGGGCGAGGTTGGCAAAGTAGGCGTCGCCATAGACTCGCTTTTGGACATGCGAGACCTCTTCGACGGCATCCCGCTCGCGGAGGTCTCTACATCCATGACCATAAACGCCACCGCCTCGATTCTGTTGCTCCTCTACTCCCTTGTCGCCGAGGAGCAGGGCGCCGAGGCGAAGGATGTGACCGGCACCACCCAGAACGACATCCTCAAGGAGTATCTGGCGCGCGGCACCTACATCTATCCGCCAGCACCGTCCATGAGGGTCACGACCGACATGTTCGCCTACTGCGCGAGGGAGCTTCCGCGATGGAACACCATCTCCATCTCCGGCTACCACATCCGGGAGGCGGGCAGCACGGCTGTGCAGGAGCTCGCCTTCACGCTGTCTAACGCCATCGCCTATGTGGAGGCGGCAGTAGATGCGGGGCTCGATGTAGATCAGTTCGCGCCGAGGCTCTCGTTCTTCTTCAACGCGCACAACGACCTGTTCCAGGAGGTCGCCAAGTACCGCGCGGCGCGCAGGATGTGGGCGAAGATAATGAGGGAGCGTTTCGGCGCGACCGATGAGAGGAGCCTTAAGCTCCGTTTTCACACGCAGACCGCCGGCTCCTCCCTGACCGCCCAGCAGGCCGAGAACAACATCGTCCGCACCACCGTGCAGGCGCTCTCGGCCGTGCTCGGCGGCACCCAGAGCCTTCACACCAACGCTTTCGATGAGGCTCTCGCGCTTCCTACCGAGCGGAGCGCGCGCATTGCCCTGCGAACGCAGCAGATACTGGCGAGCGAGGGCGGCCTCACCGGCACCGCAGACCCTTTGGCTGGCTCCTACTACGTCGAGTCGCTCACGGATGCCGTGGAAGAACAGGCCTGGGAGTACATCCGGCGCATAGATGAGATGGGCGGGTCAGTGAAGGCCATCGAAGAGCGGTTCATGCAGCGCGAGATCGAGGAGTCCGCCTTCCGTTACCAGCGCGAGGTAGAGAAAGAGGAGCGCGTTATCGTCGGCGTCAATCGCTACGCCAGCGAAGAAGATCCCGAGATGGACCTCCACACGGCCGATGAGGAGATCCAGGAGCGGCAGGCCGAGCGGCTAGGAGAGCTGCGAGAGAGCCGCGACTCCGCTGCTGTCGAGAAGTCGCTGGCAGACCTCAAGAGCGCCGCCGAAGGATCGGCCAACATCCTCTACCCGATGAAGGAAGCCCTGGCGAACCTCGCCACGCTTGGAGAGGTCTCCGATACTCTGAGGGAAGTATTTGGACAATATCGCCCTTCGTAGCGGAATTCGACGCGTTTGTGAATAAAGAGACTTAAGTTTTTCGCCGTTTGTCCGATAACCTGCGGGGTAACACTTATACACAAGCGTAGAAGCCAGCGTTTCAAAGGATTTTTGAGGTATTTATGGCGAGTAAGTGGAGAATAGGCGCTGTACTGGTTGGTACGGTAGCGGCCATGCTACTGGTATTTCTGACGATTCAAAGTTCCGTGCAGAAGGCTCAGACCGAGACGGAGGGGCAACTCTCGCCGCCGACAGGCGAGGAGCCGACCTACGATGGCGGCGCGGGTAAGAAGTTCGAGACAGGTGAGATCATCGTAAAGATAGAGCCGGAGGCTTCCCCGGCGGACCTGAGGGAACTAAACCGCGAGAACGACGCCCGGACAGAGGAGGACCTTCCGAAGAGCGACGTGAACCTTGTGGATCTCCCCCCGGACCTCACGGTAAAAGAGGCCGTTGACGTTTACGAGCAGTCGCCGGACGTCGAGTACGCGCAGCCCAACTACCTCCTCTATCCGACCAAGACGACGAACGACCCGTACTACGCAAGGTATTTGTATGGCCTGAACAATACGGGTCAGACCATGAACGGGACCGCGGGCACCCCCGATGCGGACATCGATGCGCCGGAAGCCTGGGATACGTCCACGGGCAGCCAGAACACGGTAGTCGCGGTCATTGACGAGGGAGTGGATATCAACCATCCCGATCTCCGGGACAACATCTGGACTAACCCCGGTGAGGTCGCCGCCGACGGCAAAGACAACGACGGCAACGGATACATTGACGACGTACACGGCTGGGACTTCGCCAACAACGACGCGAGCGTTTACGACCCCGACCCCATAACCGGCCAGGGCGACGAGCATGGCACTCACGTGGCCGGCACCATCGCCGCCCAGGGTAACAACAGCACGGGCATCTCCGGCGTCAACTGGGACGCGCGGATAATGCCGCTCAAGTTCCTCGGCGCGAACGGTGGCAATACCCTCGATGCGGTCGAGGCCATCAACTATGCGGTCAACAAGGGTGTCAAGATCAGCAACAACTCCTGGGGCGGTGGTGGATACAGTCAGGCGCTCTACGACGCGATAAAGAACGCTGACGTCGCCGGACACCTGTTCGTGACGGCGGCCGGCAATGGCGGAGCGGACGGTGTCGGTGACAATAACGACACCACGGCGAACTACCCGTCGAACTACAACCTGTCAAACATCATCTCCGTCGCCGCCACCAACAACAAGGATACGCTGGCCTCGTTCTCCAACTTCGGCGCGACGTCAGTGGACCTGGCGGCTCCAGGTGTGGACATCGTGAGCACCTACCCGGAGAGCGGCTACGGTTACATGAGCGGGACCTCGATGGCTACGCCGCACGTGACAGGCGTGGCGGCCCTGCTCAAGAGTCAGGACCCGGCCCTTGACGATGCATCGTTGCGGTCGCGGATACTCGGTTCGGTGGACAAGAAAGACAGCCTGCAGGGCAAGGTGGCGACCGGCGGACGTCTGAACGCCGCTGCAGCGCTGGCGGGGACTTCGACCGGCGCATCCGCTCCGGATACTACGAAGCCGGTGGTCTCCGCTGTCCGGCCGCTGGCGGGCTCCAGGACACGGGATAGGACTCCGGCGATCAGCGCGACCGTCCGGGATGATAGGACGAATCTCGCCAAGAGCAACATCGTGTTCTACGTGGACGGACGGAGAAAGACTACGTTCGCTTACAACACATCCACCGACCGCCTAACCTTCACCTCGGGACGCCTTTCATACGCCCGGCACACGGTCAAGATCGTTGCTCGGGATGCGGCAGGCAACGTGGGCACGAAGATATGGAGATTTACCGTAGCCCGGTAAGCCTTAAGGCAAGTCAGGACTGGAGGGATCGGGACTTTCCGGTCCCTCTTCCTCTGGGTGCGGGAGGTGCGATCCGTGGTCCTCTGGCTCGGACTGATCCGGGGTAGCGTATGGTAACATTGGCGCGCAAACGCGGGTTTTAGCGGGATGTTCGAGGTTTTCCACACGCCGGCCGCGAAGCCGGAGGAGGTTTTCAGACATGGTTGACTGGTTTCGCAGAAGGACGGGCCGGAACGAAGACACTACTAGCTCCGCGTCGGCCGAGGCGGGTCCGGAGGAGCGAGAGATGCTCGACATGGAGACGGAGACGGCGGAGCACCTCGTAGACAGGACCCCCGCGCCGCCGGAACCGGCGGACGGTTTCTCGGAGGCGGGGATCCGGGAGGCTCTCAGAGACGTGAGAGACCCGGAGATCGGACGCGACCTCATCTCCCTGAACATGATCCGGTCCATCGAGATCGAAGGTTCGGCAGTTACCGTCGGCGTTGCCCTCACTACCGCCGGTTGCCCCTTGAAGCACCGCATTACGGGCGATATCCGGGACCGGCTGCGGATGATCGAGGGAGTCGAGGAGGTCGAGGTGGACTTCGGCGTAATGACCGACGCCGACCGGCAGAACCTGCTCACCTCGCTGCACGGTGGGCCGTCGGAGCTGGCCCCCGCCTTCACGGACGAGTCGAAAACGAGGATCATCGCGGTCGTCAGCGGCAAGGGGGGCGTGGGCAAGAGCACCGTCGCCGTCAACCTCGCCGCCGCGCTCGACCGGGCGGGTCACTCCGTGGAGATCCTGGACGCCGACGTTCACGGTTCCTCTATCCCGGTAATGCTCGGCTCGCTTGAGAAGCCGAACGTGGTGGACGGCGTTATCTTCCCGATAGAGTCCGCGTCGGGTCTGAAGTTCATCTCGATGGGCAACTTCGTGAACGAGGGGCAGGCCATCATCTGGCGCGCTCCCATCGTGAACAAGGCCCTCACGCAATTGATGCGCGACGTCTACTGGGACGAACCGGACTTCATCATCGTGGACATGCCGCCCGGCACCGGCGACGTGGCCCTAACGGTGGCCCAGATGATCCCGAAGGCCGAGGCGCTGGTCGTCACCACGCCCCAGGCTGACGCGGCGCGAGTAGCCGTGAAAGCCGGGAAGATGGCCGTGCAGGCGCACCTGAAGGTGATCGGTGTCGTGGAGAACATGGCTCATGCGATCTGCCCCTGCTGTGGCGAGGAGATGCGGATCTTTGGCGGCGACGGCGGCGATAGGGTAGCCGGCGAACTCGACAGCCGTATTCTGGGCCGAATCCCGATCCTCCCGGACGAGAGCGGCGAGCCCGGCCGTTCCCTGTTCCCCGAGGATTCCACACCCGCCCGGGCCTTCGAAGAGATCGCGGCGACCCTCGCCGCCACCAAGTCCCGCAAGCGAATCAAGGTTTTATAGGACCGTCTCGCGGGCGGCCCTGTGGGGACCGCAAGGTCTGTGACGCGCGGTGATGAACGGCCTGTTTTCGCGGCGCTAAATGCCGTCCGGGTAATGCCATAGACCGACCTTTTGGGGACATTGCAGGTGCTCCCTGTGTGGACCATCAGCATCAGGTCGAGCGCGAATGAAGTAGTCCCGCGATGAGCAGCTCGACCATGCGGCGGGCGTCGTAGTGGGGGTCGTTGTCGGCGCCGATGCAGAGGTTCCCGACG
>DASSMB010000050.1:0-4527 GCA_035689095.1 Rubrobacteraceae bacterium
AGGTGGTCCACGTACTCCAGGATGCGGTTCTCCAGCGAGGCGCCGACGTACAGGTAGTCGAAGATGGAGAGGTGCTGGACGTACTCGCAGAGGCCGACGCCGCCGGCGTGCGGGCAGACGGGGACGCCGAACCTGGCGGCCATCAGCAGCACGGCGATCACCTCGTTCACGCCGCCGAGGCGGCAGGAGTCTATCTGGCAGAAGCTGATCGCGTCGGCCTGGAGTAGCTGCTTGAAGACGACGCGGTTCTGGCAGTGCTCGCCGGTGGCGACACCTATGGGGGCGACGGCCCGCGCTATGGCGGCGTGGCCGAGCACGTCGTCGGGACTGGTTGGCTCCTCGATCCAGTGCGGGTCGAACTCCGCCAGGCGCTCCATGTTCCGTATAGCCTCTGGCACGTCCCAGACCTGGTTGGCGTCCATCATCAGCTTTCTATCGGCCCCGATCTCCTCCCGGATGATGCCCGCCCGCCGGGCGTCGTCCTCGACGTTGCCGCCGACCTTCATCTTGAAGTGCGTCCACCCGGCCTCGACCGCCTCACGGCACAGGCGCCGCAGCTTCTCGTCCGAGTAACCCAGCCACCCGGCGCTCGTCGTGTAGGCCGGGAAGCCGTCTTTGAGCATCTCGACCTCGCGGGCGGCCTTCGTGCCCTCGTTGCGGCGCAGTATCTCAAGCGCCTGCTCGGGGGTTAGGGCGTCGGTGATGTAGCGGAAGTCTATGCAGCGGACGACCTCCTCGGGGCTCATGTCCGCGAGGAGCTTCCAGACGGGCTTCGCCTCGGTCTTCGCCCACAGGTCCCACACGGCGTTGACGATGGCGGCTGTAGCCAGGTGGATCACGCCCTTCTCCGGCCCGACCCAACGGAGCTGGCTGTCGCCCGTGATGTGCCGCCAGAACGCGCCCATGTCCCTCGTGAAAGACTCCAGTGTCTCCCCGATAACGAGCGGGCTCAGAGACTCTATCGCCGCGACGCACAGCTCGTTGCCCCGGCCGATGGTGAAGGTAAGGCCGTGACCTTCGAGGTTGGCGTCGGTCGTCAAAGTGACATAGGCGGCGGAGTAGTCGGGAGCCTGGTTCATCGCGTCGGAGCCGTCCAGGCTCTCCGAGGTCGGGAACCGGATGTCGCGGGCTACAACGTCGGTAATTGTGATCGACATGCCTCTTCCTTTCGTCAGTCCTTGCGGGCCAGTACCCAGAGCCAGGTCTCTGGAGTATTGCCGGTGCCGCCTCCGGTGCGCGGCTCCGCGTACACGACCTCGAACTTCGCCTCCCGCAGCAACGATACGTTCGTCTCCCTGTCGTAGTGGCTCCAGCGCATGGCGGCTCCCCAGCCTTCCCAGTCCGGGTCTTCTCCCTCGAAGTCCGTCATCGTCAGGGTCGCCAGGAAGACTCCGCCCGGCCTGAGCCAGCGGTGGATGCTACCGAGCAGAGTGGGGTGATCCAGGCGCGGCACGTGAATGATGGAGTGGAGGGCGACGACCGCATCGAAGGTCTCCGGGGCGAGGTCCAGCTCCGTCATGTCAGCCCGGATGAAGACCGCGTCCGGGACCAGCCTGCGGGCCAGCTCTAGCTGCTTTCCGGAGAAGTCCACGCCGGTCACGGCGAACCCTCGCCGCGCGAGCCAGCGCGTCGCCGGGACGCCCGCGCCGCAGCCCAGGTCGAGCACGGAGGCTCCCGGTGGAAGGTAGCCCGCCAGGTCTTCGAGCGCGGAGATTGTCGTCGGGTCTTCGGGGTCTTTGGTGGCGAGGTAGGCTTCGGCCATCCGGTCGTAGCCGGCCTCGACGGTGTGGCGGGTAGCGTCTCTCACCGGGCGGTCATGCCGCCGTCCACGACCATGCACGCCCCGATGACGGAGCCGGCCTCGTCGGATGCGAGGTAGGCGGCCATAGCGGCGATCTCCTCGGGCGTGACGAGACGCCCGTGCGGCTGCCGGGCCTTCATCTTCTCGCGGGCCTCCTCCGGGTCGTCGTAGCCGGCTGTGATGCGCGCCACCCAGGGCGTATCTACCGTGCCGGGCGCTATGCAGTTGACCCTGACGCCCTCCTCGACGTGGTCTATGGCCGCTGCCCGCGTCATCGAGAGGATGGCGCCCTTCGCCGCGCAGTAGATGGCCCGGTCCACGAGGCCCACAAGGGCCGCAATGGAGGACATGTTAACCACCGACCCGCCTCCCGAGTCCCGGATCGCCGGGATGGCGTACTTCATGCCGAGGAAGGTCCCCCGCACGCACACGTCCATGACCCGGTCGTAGTCCTCCTCGGAGGTGTCCACGGCGGTCGCGGCGATGCTCACCCCGGCGTTGTTGACCATCACGTCCAGGCCGCCCCACTCGTCCACGACGCGGGCGATGAGGGCTTCCACGTCGGCGGCGTCCGTGACGTCGGTGGGCTGTACGAGGTGGCCTTCTCCGTCCAGCTCGTCGGCGACGTTTTCGGCGGCGTCTTCGTCGAGGTCGGCTAGGGTCACGCGGGCGCCCTCGGAGGCGAGGCGGAGTGCTATTGCGCGTCCGATGCCCGAGCCTCCGCCCGTCACGATTGCGCGCTTGCCTTCGAGCCGGTCCATCGCCCTCACCCCCGCAGTCGCTCACCCGTGTGAGCGGTCAGTATAATGACGCCCGCGCCGGAGGCGCAAACGCTAAGAGACATCGGGAAAGGAGTCGTTATGAACCCTTACGCTGATTGGATCCAGGCCCTCCCCCAGGTAGACACCCCGTTCACCGGCCTGGAGGGACGTATGATCTCCGGCCCCGACGGGCAGGCCGTCTTCTTCCGGGCCGAGGAGGACTTCGAGGTGCCGCCCCACTCCCACGGCGCCCAGTGGGGCATCGTCGTGACCGGCCGCCTGCACCTGACGGTGGAAGGTGAGCCCGCCGTCTACGAGCCCGGTGAGACCTACGACATACCCGCCGGCGCGGAGCACGCTGCCCGCCTCGAAGCCGGCACCTGCGTCATTGACATCTTCCAGGACCCGGACCGCTACAGCCCGAAGTAGCTTACCGCGGCCGCGGCGAGAGAAGGACCGGAGCGAAGTGCCCCGGCCCTTTAGTCTTCCGTTTGCCCGGTTGCTACTGCAAAGGACCTCCGGCAACCTTTACTTCACGCCCACGTTGCCCAAAGCGTTGTTGGCGAACGTGTTCGGCGTGGTGGTGATGCTCTTCACGGCGCCTATCGTCTGGATCCCGAATCCGGCATTGTTCTGGATGGTGTTGCTGGTGATCGAGATGGACTCTGCGGGAGCACGAACTGTTACTCCGTCGCCGGCGGTACTGCCTTCGATAGTGTTGCCGCTGACGGTGGCGCCCTTATTGTCTCGCATGAACTCCACGCCACTCCCGCCGTGGCCGATTACGTGGTTATTCAGGACCGAGAGACCGCCGCTCTGGCAACCCTTGAACCGCATGCCGCCGAGGTCGCCCTGGACCAGGCTGTTCTGGATGGTGCCGGTGGGACCGGAGCAACGCTTCCAGTCAACGCCCTCGGTGCTGGTGCCGTCGCCGCTCAGGTCGGAGAGCTCCACGGTATCGACTGTGAGTCTGAGTGACTTGTCTACCGAGAGGGATGCTCCGCCGTGCGCATTTCCGCCCTTGAGGTTGTAAGTGCCATCGGCAAGCTTAGAGCCCGAGATTCTCGAGTCGTTGGACTTCGCCACGCTGAAGTTGGTGGTGAAGTTGGAGACGACCGACCGGACGGTGCTGCTGTTGGTTACCACGACGTTGTTCGCGCCGATGGAGACGCCGGCGTTCTCGACGTCCGCAGGAGCGCTCGCCGCCAGAATATCCTTGGTGCTCGCGATGCTGTGACCGTTGAGATCGAAGGTGACGCCGGGAGCGTCCACGCTTATCCCGTCGCCCGACACTAGGCCTGTTACAGTGGTCTTGGTCTTCGGGTCAAAGACCGGACCGGCCACCGGATTACACTCGTAAACCCCGGGCGTGCCATCGCCGGAAGGGTCGTCAAGTAGCTTGACGGTCCAGCCTGTTGGGACTTCGATCACGCTCGGATCGCCCGGTACTCCTTTGCCCACCGCTACCAGCGACACATCGCAGACGCTGTCGAGCGAAAGCGTCTTGGTCAGCGGATCGCTGACCGGGGCCGCCTGAGCCCGCGCGCCGAACGAGACCGTCGCCACCAGCAATGCCGCAAAGCCGACCAGTAAAGCCAGTATTACGATTCGTAAGTTGTTGCTGCCTTCCATGCTCATGTCTTTCCTGCTTTCCTGAGTGCCTTTCTACTTTCCTCGTGTGCCTGTTGCCTGAGAGGGTGCCTTGTGCTTCCTTTATATAGGTGGACGTTTGGTCCACTCGAAAACCCTCGCCAGGGTGGCTAAATTGTCTGCTGCTCGGCTCTCCTTTTACCTCCCTGATCTCCACTGCTATGCCGATCTAGAGGAAGGATGAAGCACAGTGCCTCCGAACACCTCTGTAAGATGAGCGATTTATTACTAACGAAGATGAGCCAAATGTTTTTAGCCCATCTCGGCTAGCTCAAATTGCGTATCTGAAGAATAGTAGATGTTCTTGTTATTTCT
>DASSMB010000051.1:0-16373 GCA_035689095.1 Rubrobacteraceae bacterium
AGCCGCGACCGATCCCTCCGAACGAGCGGCCTCCCCGATAAGATCCGGGTCCAGACCGTTCGCGCGCATCGCCTCGGCGATGGATACGCCGTCCGCGTCTTCGTGTCGCAAATCGCCAGCGTCCAGCTTACCGGCGAGGGCGCGGCTCCCGATCATGCCGAAGGAGAACCGCGCGCCCTCCTCGTCCGTGAACGCGACGACCTCCACGGGACGCTCCGTCTGGACGCCCCGCTCGTTCATCGTATGGAGGACCTCGATACCAGCCAGAACGCCCAGAGGCCCGTCGAAGTCTCCGCCGTTGTAGACCGAGTCGACATGAGAGCCGATCAGGACCACCGGAGCGTCCGAGTCGCGCCCCTCGCGCCGCCCGAACAGGTTGCCCGCGGCGTCCTCCCGGACCGAGAGCCCGGCTTCCTCCATGAAAGAGATGACTCTATCCTTCGCCACGCGTTCCTCGGCGGTGATAGACAGCCGGGTAACGCCGCCCGCTTCCTGGCGACCGATCTCGCCGATCTCCTTGATCCTGCGCCAGATACGCTCACCGTCGATCACGATCTCACCTCCGTGCCAGCCGCGCCACGTACTCCCTTTCCTCGTCGCCGAACCACGGCGGGTCACCCGCCGCCGCGTTTTCGCTCATGCGGTCCGGGCTGCTGGTGGCGGGGATGGCGCAGCTCACCCGCCGGTCGGAGAGGACGTACTTGAGGAGAGCCTGCGCCCAGGTCTCGACGCCGAACTCGCGGAGCGGCTCCAGGCTCTCTGAAGGCGGAGCGTTGCGGACGAGACGGCCGGACCCGAGCGGGACCATAACGATGACGCCGAGACCCAGTTCCTCGGCGAGCGGTAGCACCTCTTCGGTGACGGAGGTATCGGCGGCGTTGTACGGGACTTGCACGAAGTCCACCCGGCCGCTCCGCATGACGTGCGTGAGGTCGCCGAACGCCGAGCGGGAGTAGTGCGTGGCCCCGATGGAGCGTACCCTGCCCTCCTCCTTGAGACGGTGGAGCGTATCCAGCCGCTTCTCGACGGCTACGAGGTTATGGACCTGGTAGAGGTCAACGTACCCGCCGAAATACCCGAGGGCGGCCTGTATCTGGCCCTCCGCCTCGCGGTCGTCGGAGTGCCAGACCTTCGTCGCCACGATGGCGCGCTCCCGGCCGAGATTCCGCAGGGCGTCGCCCAACACCCGCTCCGCCTCCCCGTACATCGGGGATGAGTCGAAGAGGTCCGCGCCGGCTTCCAGGGCGGTTCGGACGACCTCGTGGCGAGCGTACTCCTCCGGCCCTCGCACGTCGAGCACCTGCCAGGTCCCCAGCCCGACAACGGGCGCGTCTATTCCGCTGCTCCCGAGGCTGCGGCGTTCCACGCTAACGGCCTTCCGGTGCGAAGGACTCTTCGGGGCGGCCTTCCAGCCCGGCGACGGCGGAGAGGAACCAGTCCGGGCGGGACTGGACCGCGTTCTTCACGGGATCGAAGAAGACCTGGGCGGCGGAGCCCTCGGCGGCGAGGGTGCCGGTCTCGAAGGACTCTCCGGTGCGAAGCTCGAAGTCCATGCCGTAGGAGCGGTTGCCGACGGTGCGGATGCTGGCCGCTCCGTGGAGGGTATCGTCCAGGAAGATCGGGACCTTAAATCGCACGCTGGTCTCCGCGACGACGTAGCGCGCGCCGGGGATGTCGCCGAGGACGAGGTCCAGACCCGTCTTCCGGGCCAGCGCCTGGAAGTAGGCCATGCGAAGCGTCTCGAAGAAGACGAGATAGATGGTGTTGTTAACGTGCCCGTAAGGGTCGAGGTCCTGGTATCGGATCTCCAACCGCTCGATTACCGGCGGGTTCTTCAAGCTCCTGCCCCTTCCCGCTCCCCAAATTAAATTCCCTGCTGGCCAGAGATTGTACACATTATCGGCCGTTATCTTCTGATTTAATTTGGATATGGAATACGAGGAGTATCTGGATCAGGGCGAGACCCTCGCGGAGGAGGGGCTTATCGAGGAGGCTCTCTCCCGCTTCGAGCAGGCGCTGGAGGCCGCCCCGGAGAACCCGGAGGTTATAGAGGCTGTCGGGCGGGCGCTGCTCAACCTGGGACGGCTGGAGGAGGCCGAGGCGAGCTTTTTTGACGCCCTGGAGATCGATCCGGAGTGGGCCGCGCCGCGCATGGGGCTTGCGCTGCTGGCGATGCGCCGCGAGGAGCCGTTCAAGGTCGTGCATCATCTGGAGCGCGCCATCGAGGCCGACCCCGAGTACCCGGACGCCTACGTGGAGCTCGGCCGCTACTACGGCATGATGAGCGAACCGGCGCTCGCCAAGGCCACCTTCGAGCGCTGGACCCTCCGCTACCCCGAAGACGCGGACATGCACATAAACGCCGGTCTCACCGCCTTCGACGCCGCGGACTACGCCCAGGCTCTTGAGTTCTTCGAGAAGGCCCTGGAGGTCGCTGCCGATGGAGAGCAGAAGAGCGGAGCGCGCACCTTTCGGGCCAACACGCTCGACATGCTCGGCCGCTACGAGGAGGCCCTCTCCGAGTACGAGCGGGTAATAAAGTACGCCCCCGACTGGTGGGAGGCCCACGCGAACCTCGGCATCTGCCACGCTCGCAACGGCCACTTCGCGGAGGCCGAGGCGGCGCTGCGCGCGGGTCTGGCCGCGTGTCCCGGTTCGCCCGAGATCCGGGACGAGTTGGCCGCGCACCTGCTCGGCGAGGATGGAGACCTGGAAGAGGCTCTCGCTCTTGCCGAGGAGGCCGTGGCCCTGGGGCGCGATGAGGTGCGCCACCTCTTCACGCTTGGAGAAGTCCGGCTCGCCCTCGACGACGAGGCCGGAGCGCAGGAAGCCTACGAGGCGGTGCTCGGCCTCGACCCCGAAGACCCCGGAGCGCACCTGGAGCTCGGGCTCCTGCACGAGCGCAGGGGAGAGGTCGCCGAAGCCGAGGAGCACTTCATGGAGGCTCTCAAGGGAGACCCCGGCAACCCTCGCGCCCTCTACTCCTACGCCAGCCTCTACTACGCCACCGACGACCTGGAGACCGCCGAGGAACTGCTCGTGCGGGCCATCGCCGTGGACGCGGAGTACTCCCCCGCGCTCTCGGCGCTCGCCAGCATCCGGGCGCGTCGCGGCGACTATGGCATCGCCCTCGACTACATAGAGAAGGCTGTCGAGGCCGGCGAGCGCGACGTGGAGCACTTCAGGAGCGCCATAGAGTTCGCCCCCCTGCGCGCCGACCCGCGCTTCCGCGGCCTGCTCTCCCGCATGACCTCCGGTAACTGAGCGTTCATGCCCGCCACCCTGGCCTTCGGGCTCTTCCTCACCGCTGTCGGGCTCGCGGCCCTGACCTTCGGTCTCTACGCTCTGCTGCGCGGCGGCAAGGAGCACCGGGGAGGCGGGATCGGCCCGATCTCCGAGCGCGGCATTCATGTCATCGCCGGCATCAGGATGACCATTATCGGGGCGGCCAGCCTCGCCGCCGGGCTGTACTTCCTGTGGAGTTACTGGAGCTAGCTGGCGCTCCGACACGCTCCGACGGCTACAGGAGCTTCAGCCGGTCCGTGGCGTTGCGGAGGTCTTGCAGGAAGTCGTCCAACTCGCGGACGCGCTCTGCCGCGATGGCCTTGCTGGTCTCGAAGATGAGGAGGTCCGGGATCTGCCGCCGCAGGCTCTCGGCGTGCCAGATCGCCGCCGGTATGTCCGGCACGTCTTCCTCCACGCCGACCATTGCCAGCACGCGCGAGACCCCGATGGCCCCCAGGTAATCCAGGGCGACGGCATCCTTTAGAAGAGCGGCCTCGGTCGTGGCGCCGGGCGGAGTCCCCGGAGAGTGATGCTCTATGGCGTCCAGGACCACGCGGGCGGCCTGCGGCGGGTAGTCCAGGTCCTTCAGGATGCGGCCGGCGACGGCGGAGGAGCGCTTCGCGTGGTCCGAAGCCTCCCGCAGCGCGTAGGCCTTGTACAGACCGACGTCGTGCAGGAGGGCCGCGATACGCAGGATCTCCGAGTCATACGAGGCGTGCTCGGAGGCCCCGATCTCCTCGGCCAGCGCGTACACCCGCAGGCAGTGCTTGTATCCCCATACCGGGTGCGCCCCCACGCGGGCAACGATGTCCTCAACCTCATCAACCAGCAGCCTCATAGCAGGAAGAGTCTAGCGGATGCGGCTTAACTGCGCGACTACGTCAAAAGGGTTAGGTTCTTTGAGCCAGATAAAGTTACCTCATCTGCGCGATGCCGCGATCCGGGCTGGGGCATAACCTCCAACCGCATACCAATACCGCCAGACGAATGTCCCGCGCACACTCCGGGAAGTAAAAATGAAGCTAACCCGACGAGAGATGCTGAAGTTAGGTCTGCTGGGCAGCGCCGCTCTAATGCTCCCCGTGGAGCGTCAGGCCAGGACGGACCTCTCGATAAAGAACCGCATCCCAGAGAGCCAACTCCCCCGGCCGTTCCAGGTCCCCTTCGCCGTGCCGCCGGTCGCCCGGCCCGTGAAGCGGACCGCCACGACCGACGTCTATCAGATGAGCATGCGGGCGGTCCAGGCGCAGATACTGCCGGGCTTCCCAAAGACCACGGTCTTCGGCTACGACGGCCTCGTTCCAGGCCCGACGATCCTGGCCCTCGCCGGAAGACCGGTCCTGATCCGCCACATCAACCGGCTCCCGGCCCTCTCGCCTTTCAACACCCCGACCACGACCTCGGTCCATCTTCACGGCTCGCCGTCTCTGCCGCAGTACGACGGCTACGCGAGCGACGTGACCGCGCCGGGCCAGTACAAGGACTACCGCTATCCCAACGTGCTCAACAGCGCCTGCACGTTCTGGTACCACGACCATGCCGTGCACCACACTGCCGAGAACGCCTACATGGGACTCGCCGCCCAGTACCATCTCCACAGCGACGCCGAGCTGGCCCTGCCCATACCGCACGGACGCTACGACGTGCCGCTCACCATAAAGGACGCCATCTTCACCACGAACGGCTCGCTCGTCTTCGACGACAACGACCATTCGAGCCTCTTCGGCGACGTGATCCTGGTGAACGGACGTCCGTGGCCGGTGATGAAGGTAGAGCGCCGCAAGTACCGTTTCCGGGTGCTCAACGCCTCACTCTCCCGTTCTTACAGGCTCGCGCTCGACTCCGGAGAGCCCTTTACCATAATCGGCACCGATGACGGTCTCATGCCCGCGCCGCAGAGAGTTCAGACCTTCCGCCTGGCCATGGCCGAGAGATACGAAGTCGTCATAGACTTCGCCCGGCACAAGATCGAGGACAGGATAATCCTGCGCAACCTGAGCAACCCCAACAACGAGGACTATCCCTCGACCGGACGGGTCATGATGTTCGAGGTCGCGAGTAACGCCACGGACACGAAGAACAACACCGTGCCCGCCGTCCTGAACCCTGACAACGCCACCATGAACCTTAACGAGACTCAGGCCGTGCGGACCCGGCGGATGGCGTTCGAGCGCGATGGCGGCCAGTGGACCATAAACGGCAGCACCTGGGACGACGTAATAAAGAGCGGCTTCGAGTTCGTGATCGCCAACCCCGGCCTGGGCGACGTCGAGATCTGGGAGGTGTCCAACGACTCCGGGGGGTGGTTCCATCCGGTACATATCCACCTTATAGATTTCAGGGTACTGGACCGTAATGGCAAGCCTCCGTTCCCGTACGAGATCGGCCCCAAGGACACTGTCTACGTCGGCGAGGACGAGAAGGTGCGCCTGATCATGAAGTTCCGCCCAAACAGAGGCAGGTACATGATGCACTGCCACAACCTCGTCCATGAGGACCACGACATGATGACCCAGTTCGAGGTTGGACAGGGAGGCAACGATCCCTTCAGCGCCCCGGCCAGAGACCTGCCGGCTCCCTCCCTCTAGGAAACCTCTGAAGAACCCGCCGCGTCCGGGTCCGGCACGGATAAACGCGCCGCCTCCACCAGTGCTGGCGTATCCGGGAGAGCCTCCGGGTGGAGGATGTGGCCCAGTACCTCGACACCTCTTACCAGCCGGGGCGCCGGACGGGAGAAGTACGAGTTCGCATCCACCACCCACACCCGGCCGTCCTCCACGGCCGGCAGGTCCTTCCAGCCTGGTAGATCCGGCAGGACCCGCGCCTCCCGCGCGGCCCGCTCCGCGCCGAAGCCGCAGGGCATCAGGACAAGGACCTCCGGGGCGGCCTCGAAGACCTGTTCCCAGGTGATCCGGGCGGAAGCCTCACCCGGCGCGGCGAGCACTTCCTCGCCACCCGCCAAACGGACCATCTCCGGGACCCAGTGCCCGGCCGAGAATAGCGGATCTAGCCACTCGATGCACCCGACGCGCGGACGCGGCAGCCCGGCAACCGTCTCCTCCACCCGCGCCAGCCGCTCCCTCAGCGCGGCCACGTTATCATGAACCTCGTTACCCCGGCCGAGAGCCTCCCCGACACGCGCCGCGTCTTCGAGGACGTCGTCCAGGGAGGTCGGGTTGAGGGAGAGTATCTCCGGCCTGTTCTCCATACCGGCGACCGCTCGCTCGACGAGGTCCATCGAGACCGCGCACACCTCGCAGAGACCCTGGGTTATGAGTAGATCCGGGGTCAGATCTTCCAGAAGCTTCGCGTCGAGGGCGTAGATGCTGCTGCCGTCGGTGAGTATTCGGCCGATGGCCGCGTCTATCTCGGCGCTGGTCATTCTCCCGGCGTGTATCTTGCTGCTGGTGAGCCTGGGCAGGTCCTCCACGCCGGGCGGATAGTCGCACTCGTGGGTGACGCCGATCAGGGTATCGCCCGCGCCGGCGAAGTGGACCATCTCGGTGGCGCTGGGGAGGAGTGATGCGACTCGCAAGCTATCGCTCCGCTAGTACTTCTGGTTTCGGACGTCGCGCAGGAGAGCGGCCTGTCCGATGTCGTCTATGGTCAGTAAGCCGACGAGGTCACCGTCCTGGACGACGGGGATGGCGCGCAGGCCGGACTCCTGCAGGAGACGGTTGCCATCCTTGAAGAGGTCGGCCTCCGGAGAGATGGTCGGGAAATCGGTCTTCATCAGGTCGCGGACGTTCAGGAACTTCTGCGGGGAGTGGGCGGCGGACATGATCTCGCTGCGCGTAATGAGGCCGACGAGCCGTCCGTCCTCGTCCACCACCGGGAAGTCCTCCTGGTAGCCGTGGATTACCATGTCGAAGACCTGTCCGAAGGTATGGTACGGCGTAACCGTCTCCGTGCGCCGGCGGGTCCCCATCACGTCCGAGACGGCGAGCCCGCGCATCGTCTCGCGCTGGCGGACCATCTGCGCCTCGCCGCTCGCCCCGAAGAAGATGAAGACGGAGATAAGCATTAGTATGACGCCGCCGGTGAAAAGCCCGACCATAAAGAACCCGACCGCGAAGAGCTGCCCGACGGTCGAGGCGATATCCGTCGCCCGCACGGGTCCGAGGCGGGTCGCCAGGAGCCCGCGCAGGACGCGCCCGCCGTCCATCGGGAAGGCCGGGATCATGTTGAACACCACCAGCGCGACGTTGACGATCCCGAGGTATGCGAAGACCTGTCCGAGCGAGGCGGTCCCCTTGAGCACGTTGGCGGGGTTGAAGAGGTCCGCGCCGAGCGCGAACGCGACGAAGAAGAAGACCGGGGCGAGCACCACGTTCACCAGGGGTCCGGCGATGGCGATCTTCACCTCGTCCCAGGGCTTTTCGGGAAGGTTCTTGAGCCGGGCCAATCCGCCTATCGGGAGAAGGGTAATGTCCGGGACCTCGATACCAAGCCGCTGGGCGACGACGGAGTGCCCGAACTCGTGCAGCAGCACGCAGAAGAACAACGCCACTATGATCCCGGAGGTCTCCAGAGCGCCCAGAACGGTACCCGCCCCCTGATATCCCAGGTAGGCGAAGAAAGCCAGCAACAGGAAGAACGTCCAGTGGACCTTTACCTCAATGCCGATAACCCGGCCGATCTTGAACGAACCGCCCATATACAGAAGTTTAACCCACGGACAGGAACAGCACGTGATCCCTCTTCCACCCCATCACGCCTGTTAGAATCGAACCGTGGAGGAACGTACCAGGAACTACCAACTCACTACCGAAGCGGAACAACTGCCGCGGATCGCCGAGACCCTGAAAGAAGCGGAGGCTATCGGCCTCGACACCGAGACCACCGGCCTGAGTCCCCGCGACGGCCGGACACGTCTGCTACAGCTAGCCACCCCCGAGGAGACATACGTCATAGACGTCTTTGAGGTGGGCGACCTCTCGCCCTTGAAAGACGCTCTCGAAGGCGGTCCGGTCAAGGTCTTACACAACGCGAAGTTCGATCACGCCTTTATGTGGGCCGAGCATGACATCTCCCTCTCCCCCATCTTCGATACGATGCTCGCCGCGCAACTCCTCTCCGGTGGAGACTATGACAAGTCCTACTCGCTGGAGAGCGTGGCTCAGAAGTACCTGGACGCGGAGTTGGACAAGTCCGGTCAGCGCAGCGACTGGTCCGGCGCTCTGTCGGATCGCCAGATCGAGTACGCCGCCCGCGACGCCGAGGTATTACTGCCGCTACGCGAACGGCTGGCCGCGGCGCTCGCCGAAGATAAGCTCGGCACGGTCTCGAAGATAGAGTTCGGGGCGGTGGCGGCGATCTCGGAGATGGAACTCGCGGGGATCAAGCTAGACGTGGCGAAGTGGAAGGAGCTGGAGATCACCGTCCGCGAGCGGCGCGATAGAGCGGCAGAGCACCTCGAATCTTTCTTCCCGGAGCCGGAAGGCGTGCTGCCGCTGGAGGGGCTAGGCCCGCGTCTCAACCTGAACAGCCCGCAACAGATCACGGACGCCTTCCGCTCTCTGGGCATCGACCTCCCGGATACGAAGGTCTGGACCCTCTTGAAGGTGGACCACCCGGCCGCGAAAGCCCTGCTCGAATACCGGGAGCTGCAGAAGAAGCTCGGCACGTACCTGGAGACCTATCCTAAGTTCATCCACGAGAAGACCGGACGCATCCACGCCAACTTCCTGCAATGCCGGGTCCCAACAGGACGGCTCGCCTGCACAAACCCGAACGTGCAGCAGATCCCACACGAGGACGAGTTCCGCAGTTGCTTTGTCGCAGAACAAGGTAACGTTCTCGTCATCGCCGACTACTCTCAGATAGAGCTTCGCATACTCGCGGAGGTCTCCGAAGACCCGGCATTCGTAACGGCCTTCCAGAACGGCGACGACCTGCACCGGGTAACGGCGGCGACGATGTACGGGGTGCCGATGGAGGAGGTCACGAAAGACCAGCGTTCGGACGCCAAGCGCATAAACTTCGGCCTAATGTACGGAAGGGGCGCGAAGAGCCTCTCCGCCCAGCTCGGCGCCAGCGAAGAGCGCGGACGGCAGCTCATAGAAGAGTACTTCGCCAACTACCCGAAGGTGCAGCGCTTCCTGCAAGAGACGGCGAGCAAGGCGACGAAGACCCGTCGGCTGCGAACCCTCTCCGGGCGTTTGAGGAAGTTCCAAGACGCGCCGGTCTCCGACGACCGGGGGGCGCTCCGGCGCGAGGCGATGAACTTCCCTATACAGGGAGCGAGCGCCGACATAGCCAAGCTCGCCCTGATCTACATCCGCAAAGAGCTAAAAGACCTCGACGCCCGGCTCATAAACTCCATCCACGACGAGTTCGTCATCGAGTGCGCCGAGGAGTTGGCCGAAGAAGTCTCCGAGCGGACCAGATCGGCCATGATCCGGGCCGGCGAAGTCCTCCTCAAGAAAGTCCCGGTCGAGGTCGAGGTGGGCGTTTCGCGCGAGTGGCGGAAGTAGTGGAGGTTCGTATAGGTCCTTGTAATTAGCCCGGACGATCTGTGCCTCCGTCCCCATTCCTTCGCCTCCGGACGATATGGAGACACATTCTATAGTTAGCGGCTCCGACGCTGGCAGCGCCCCGAACCACAGTGCATACGCGCTCTATTCAACAGAGCGTAGCTGATCGCGGTCCTGAACGCTTTGCTTCTCAGCCTTTCCCGGGGACCGGGCCCGGATTCGGGTGCTCTGGCAGGATCATTGGCGACCGAGGTTTCTGGTTGAAGTCGAAATCTTTTACCAGGTTCCCCATTTGAGGCGCGTTCTCACGCACGTCGGGGCGTGGATCCGGCCTGCCATCCGTCTGAGGATCGAGGCGCTGGCCGTTCAGGAAGTCGTCCTCGATGAACTTCAGGTAGGCATCGAAGGAGAGTGTCTGATGGTCTATGTATCCCTGTCTGGCATAGGGGCTTATTACCATCGCCGGCACCCTTATCCCGTAGCCGTTCTCGTCCACTACCGGAGGCTTTACGTGGTCGTAGAAGCCTCCCCAGTCGTCCCAGGCTAAGAAGACGGCGGTGCTGCTCCAGTCGGGGCTTTTCATGGCGGCGTTTATGAGGCCGGTGACGTAGGACTGGCCCTTGCTCACGAGAGCCGGGGGGTGTTCACTGTTCTTGCCGTCAGGCACTATCCAGGAGACCGCTGGTAGGTTCCCCTTCTTAGCGTCTGTGTAGAAGTTCGAGACGTTCTGGATGTTGCCGGTCTGGCCATTCCCTTTGACGGTATCAAAGTAAGGGAGCGGATTCCAAATCCCCGGCGTTCTAGAACTCTGGTTCAGGTGTTCACAGAACATCTCGTCGTTGCGGCAGTCAGGCTCCTTCCCCCTGGATACGAAGTAGCCCCAACTCACGTTGTTCTTATGCAGGAGATAGGTGAGATCCGTCCAGGCGTAGTCCGGCGGGTGGACCTGGCTCCTGCCCTGCCTGGCCTTCTTGCTGGAGTCAGGAGGAGGTTCGGGTCTCTGCAGCGCGTTCCGGCAACTCATCGGGTCGCCGGGTACGCTACACGTCGCCGACCAGCCGGAGACCATGTAAAGGTGCGCCGGCAGGCTCCAGGAGGAGTTGGACTCGAACATGTGGTCCTGCAAGACGAAGTGGCGCGCGTAGGACCAGTAGTTGGGTATCTCCCTTCCGTCGTGGTAGCCCATAACGTCCGGAGGCGTGTCTTTAGAGGACTGTCCGCAGGCGGGGTCGAAGCGGTTCTGGCAGGACCTCTTGCGACCGGCGATCTCCTGACGAATAAACCCATCCATCTTCCCCCCGTTAATATCCTGACTGGCGTCCGCCGCCCGGTGTGGGGCCCCGTAGTTCAGGTCTTTCGGGTCATGAAAAGGTTTGACACACCGGCTCGCTTGCGGATCGGGGACGCAGACCGTCGGTGTGCCGTTCTTCATGGGTATACCGTCGGCGCCGGGAAAAGTTCCGAAGTAGGAGTCAAAGGAGCGGTTCTCTTGCATGATGATCACGATGTGCTTTATCTTGTGGATATTGGATGCCGCTGGCGCGACGGTCGTTGAACTCGGGACCGTCCGCATCTGAACAGCGCCGCCTCCACAAGCCGCCGAAAGCGCTACGAGACATAAGATCAGAAGGGTAACAACGAGTCTACGCCGGGGGTCTCTCGCACAGTACATCGCTGCACTCCTATCTACTATGCAGCCAGGAGATCGAAGGTTTGCAGTGCCGCCACGGCATTATGAAAGGTGCTCCCGAAATCGGAGCCCGCGCCCTTCTGACGGGAGCGTGCCTTCTACTGCACCTTGCCATGGAAACCATTTGCCGTAAGTATCTTCGCCTTTCCTAAGAAAATACTAAGAGCCTCCTCAAGCGGTGAGAACTTCTCAAGCATCCTGACCGTATGCTCCGAACCGAGATGCCCCGGCGGCGGCCACGGTGACGAATAGGATCGCCAGTATCGTCTTCAGTCCCAGCCGCTCGCCAAGGACGATAAAGCCGACGAGGGCGGCGACGGCGGGCTCCAGGCTCATCAGGACGCCGAAGACGCGGGCGGGGACTTTGCGGAGGGCTTTCATCTCCAGCGAGTAGGGGACGGCGGCTGAGAGCATAGCAACGCCGAAGCCGGCGATGAGCAGCCTCGGGTCGAGCAGAGCGTATCCGCCGCCGGCTATGCCGACCGGCAGGAGGATGACTGTTCCTATGCACAGCGCGATCACGAGTCCCGTCCCACCGGGGAACACGCTCCCCGTCCGGGCGCTGAGTAAGATGTAGGAGGCCCAGAAGAGGCCCGCGAGCAGCGCGAACGCCACACCTACCGGGTCGAGGGCCGAGGAGCCAAGTACGCCGAGCGGCGCGAGCAGCAGTATCCCGGCCGCCGCGAGGATGACCCAGAGGAGATCCAGCAGCCGCCGGGAACCAGCGACCGCGACGCCCAGAGGTCCGGCGAACTCAAGGGTTACGGCGACGCCGAGCGGGATGCGGTCGATGGAGAGGTAGAGCGAGAAGTTCATCGCCGCCAGCGTGAGACCGAAGAGCAGCGCGATCAGGTACTCCCGGCGCGTATATCCCCGAATACGGGGGCGCCAGATCAGGCCCAGCACGAGGGCGGCGAATGAGATCCTCAGGAACACCGTACCTCCGGGGCCGAGGTCTTCGAAGAGCCCCTTGGCGATAGCCGCTCCGAGCTGGACCGAGAGGATAGCGAGCAGCACGAGACTCGTGGGCGGCACCGCCCCCGCGACGTCCCGGATACGTCCGACGTATGAATGTTCGCCCGTCTTTACCTCCAGACCTTCTGTAGCTTGCGGCAAAGCGCGGAGAGTCTAGCACCGTGAGAGAAGTGGCGGAGTATCTAGCCTTTCGCCGCCGCTTCGGGGACTGGCCGGCGAGTGCCGATGAATAGCACGGCGAGGGCCGTGGCGGAGCAGATCGCGCCCGTCCATCCCAGGGTTGCGAGGGTGCCGTGGCCGAGGACCAGAGAGCCGATGCTCGCGCCAACGCCCTGGCCGAGGTAGATGGCGGAGGCGTTCAGCGAGAGTGCCACGTTGCTCTGGGTGGGGGCGAGCTGTATCACGCGGTACTGCTGGAGAGGGTTGATCGCGAACCCGGCGATCCCCCAGGCCGCGAGTACCGCCACGACTCCCGCAATAGCCAGCGCCGAGCCCGCCACCACGAAGAGTCCCGAGAGAGCGAGGAGCGAGAACGAGAGGACGATGAGGATGGCCGCCATGAGCCGCCCGTATCCCGCGTTGTCCGCGCCGTATCCTCCCAGGCTGTTGCCGAACAACGCCGCCACCCCGAACAGGAACAGGAGCCCGCTCACGCCCCCGCCCCCGAAGCCCGTCAGGGTGCCGAGCAGCGGGCTAATGTAGGTGAATGCCACGAACCCGCCCATCATCCCGAACGCGGTCAGCCCCAGAGCGGCGACTATGGCGGGATGCTTCAGGACTCCCACCCGCTCCCGCAGGCTCACGGGTGGGGGCCCCTCGACATCGGGGAGCAGCGCCCGGATACCGAGCACCGCGGCAAGACCCATGACCCCGACCATCACGAAGGTCGTCCGCCAGCCAGCGTACGTACCTATAACCGATCCGAGCGGTATCCCGACCACGAACGATACCGTGAGGCCGCCCGTGACGATAGAGAGCGCCTTCCCCCGTCCTCCGGGCGGCGCGATACTCGCCGCTACAGCCGCCGCCGTCGGCGTGAAAGCCGCCGCTCCGCCCGCGGCCAGCACCCTGCACAGGAGTAGCAACTCGAACGTCGGGGCGACCACCGCCAGCGCGTTGGCCACCGAGAACAGCGTCAGGGAGACGATTAGTAGCCTGCGCCGCGACACTGCTCCCGTAAAAGTGGCGAGCACCGGAGAGCTGACCGCATACGTAACTGCGAAGACCGTCACCAGGTGTCCCGCAGCCCCGACCGAGACCGAGAGGTCCTCCGCCACCCCTTCCAGCAACCCCGCGAAGACGAAGCTTCCCGTCCCGATGGCGAAGGTCCCGAGAGCCAGCACGAAAAGTCGTATGTTCATCTCTACCAGCTCTCTCTGGTCCTGGTTATCCGGCTACGGGACGGTAACACGAACCGGGCCGAAAACAAAGCGCTGACCCGCGCATCCTCCACCGGACAACCGGTATCAGGGGATCTCGACGATCACGCCCTCATCACCGCGCAGCTTCAGCGCGCCGTCCGCTTCCTCGCCCGCGCGATCCAGTCGAGTCGTGAGCGCTACGCGGCCCCGGATCTCCGGGTGCTCGAAGCTCCGGGGTTCGTGACCCAGGTTGAGGGCGACAAGGAAGCGCCGTCCTTCTCTCTCGCGCACGTAGGCGAGCAGATCCCCGTCCGCCTCTACCGGCTCGTAGGAACCGGCCGAGAGCGCGGGCTCGGCGCGGCGCAGGGCGAGGAGGCGTCGGTGAAGCGAGAGCATGGAGACGGGGTCTTCGCGTTCGGTGGCCACGTTGGCCTGCTCGTAGTCTTCCGCGACGGGGAGCCAGGGCGTAACATCCTCCGGGCAGAAGCCCGCGTTGGCGCTCCCATCCCACTGCATCGGGGTGCGTTCCGGGTCGCGTCCCAGGCCGATACCGGGGACGTTCTTCTCCCACGGGTCCTGGACGAGTTCGGGAGGGATGGGCGCGTCTCGCATCCCAAGCTCGTCTCCGTAGTAGATGGTTGGCGTGCCGCGCAGCGTTAGCAGGAGCATGGCCGCGACACGGGCCTGCGCTGCCCCGACCCGGCTGGCGATGCGGGAGCGGTCGTGGTTTCCGAGTACCCAGGTGGGCCAGCCGCCGGGAGGGAGCGCGGCCTCGTAAGTGTCTATCAGGCCGGCGATGGCGCGAGCGTTCCAGGGCGTGGAGATGAGGTGGAAGTTGAATGGGAGATGGACGCCGGTGTTGTCCTCGCCGTAGTAGGTCACGAGGCGTTCTATAGGCAGGTACAGCTCCCCGATCAGGAGCCGGTCCTCTCCGTACCCGGCTAGAGTCTCTCGCATCCCGCGGATCGCCCCGTGCGCCTCGGGCCGATCGGTCGAGTAGAGCGGGAGCAGCGCATCGTATGGACTCTGTCCGGGACGGTGATCGGGGTTCGGCGGGTTGTCGCGGAGCTTCTCATCCTTCACGAGCTGGCGCAGGGCGTCCACCCGGAAGCCGTCCACACCCCGATCCAGCCAGAAGCGGAGCACGTCCATCATCGCCTCCCGGACCTCCGGGTTGCGCCAGTTCAGGTCCGGCTGCTCCTTGAGGTAGGCGTGGTAGTAATACTGCCCCGACGGTTCGTCCCGCTCCCACGCCCCGCCGCCGAAGCTGGCGACCCAGTTGTTCGGCGGGCCTCCGTCCGGCGCAGGGTCCCGCCAGATGTACCAGTCGCGCTTCGGGTTCTCGCGCGAGGAGCGGGACTCCACGAACCAGGGATGCTCGCTGGAGGTGTGGTTCGGGACGTAGTCCAGGATGACCTTGAGGCCGAGACGATGAGCTTCAGCGACAAGAGCGTCGAAGTCTTCCAGGGTGCCGAACATCGGGTGGACGCCGGTGTAGTCGGAGATATCGTAGCCGAAATCGGCCATCGGGGAAGGGTAGAACGGGGAGATCCAAACGGCGTCAACCCCGAGCCACTGCAAGTATTCCAGCCGCTGTGTGATGCCCGGCAAGTCCCCCACTCCGTCGCCATCGTAGTCCTGAAAGGAGCGAGGGTAGACCTGATAGATCACACCCCGCTCCCACCACCGATGGCCCTCTTCCATCAACCCTCCGCCGCCAACAGAGCTACCGGAAAGCCGCCGAGGATCCCCCCGGCGTGTACGAACGCGCCTTCCTCTCCCCGTTCGATCCTCACTTTCTCGCCGGTAAGCAGGTTGTGAAGCGGCGTCTCCGCAAGCTCCTCCGGCAGCGATATGCGAGTGCCGGTCCACACTTCCTCTCCGAACATCAGAGCCTCGCCGATGTTCAGCTTTGCGTACAGCCGGGGAACGACCATTATGGCGGCCTCTTTCTCGTACAGCCGCGCGAAGGCGACGAGGTGGTCGTCCAACGCTCCCGTCGTTTCCAGCGGCACGTACTCACCGCTCTCGAAGAGTTCCGGCATCCGCCGACGCAACTCCAGCGCCTTCCACGTCAGGTATAGCTTCGGACGTCCGTCCTTCCAGGTGTCACCGTCGAGAAGCGAATTCGACTCCGCCGGGTCCATAGCCTTGAGATCGCCGAGCAGCCTCCCGCGCAGTCCGTAATCAACGGGGCGGCGGTTGTCCGGGTCAACGAGGCTCAGGTCCCACAGGTCGTTGCCCTGATAGACGTCCGGGACGCCGGGGACCGTGAGCTTGAGCAGGGTCTGCGAGAGAGCGTTCAGGGCGCCCGCGCGGGCTATCCTCCGCTGGAACGTCAGGAAGTCGTCCAGAAAGAGGTTGTTATCCGGTGAGAGGACCGCCTCGACAAATCCGGCTACAGCTTCTTCGTACTCCTCGTTCACCTTCGTCCAGGAGGTATGTACCTGCGCCTCTCTAATGGCCTTCTCCATGTACGCCTTTATGCGCCCCGTGAAGTCCGCGAGGGCGTCTTCGCTCATTTCTCCCAGGGGCCACGCGCCGAGGAGGGTCTGGTACAGGAGGTACTCGTCGTTGCGGCTGGGG
>DASSMB010000052.1:0-12784 GCA_035689095.1 Rubrobacteraceae bacterium
CGAATCAATCCACCAACTCAGAGATGAGTTGACGGTCTTCAAGAAAGAGCATCCGGATTTACCCTGGAATGGTGGTGACTCTGGAACCAATCAGTAGGGTTCTGCAAGCGGCGATCTCTCACAGAGGATAATTAATTGCCAGAGATTGATGCCATGTCTATTATCGAAGCGGTGTTTCCAGAACTCTCAGGGAGGCACATTCTCGATGTCGGTTGCGGCAAGGGTGCTCTTGCGCGTGCCTTGTCGGTGCGGGGGGTGCGGGTCGTTGGGGTGGATCCAAACGGCGAAGCTCTGAAGGCCGCGCGTCAGACCGCGCCGACGGCGGAGTTTTATATGGCCGGCGCTGAAGCGCTGCCGTTCGCGGATCGCACCTTTGATGGTGTGATCTTCCTGAACTCCCTGCATCACGTGCCGGAATCCGTTATGCGCCGGGCCTTGCTGGAGGCAGCGCGCGTCGTCATTTCTGTGGGTCCTGTAATCGTCATTGAGCCGCTTGCTGAAGGCTCTCTGTTCTCCGTGTTGCGGTTGGTGGAGGATGAGACGGGGGTTCGCGCCGCCGCGCAGGAGGCCGTCAGGGAAGCTCTGGATGACGGAACGTTCGGGCAGCTCAACCGCATCGAATATCTACGGTATGATCGATACACGGACGTAGACGAGTTACTGAGCCATGTCATCTCCGTGAACCCTTCGCGTGCTGAAGTTGCCAGGGAACGCCGGGCCGAGGTCGAAGCCGCTTTCCTGCGCTGCGCGCAGGCGGCCGCGGATGGACGAATGACTCTGGAGCAGCCGATGCGCGCGCACGTCATGGCCGTGACGGTGTGACTCACCCGGAAGGGCGGCGCGTAGACGTGTTGCCAGGGTCTTCCGGGTGTCGTGCCTGCTCTTCGCTCGTCTCGACGAGATCCCAGAAGTCCTTCTCTTTCGTGTCTTCCGGCAGCCGGGAGTGCAGGACGTAGATTACCCCCCAGATCGCGAACCCCATCGCCAGGAACTCCGGGATGCCGAGGGCCACGCGGGTTATGGCGTTGACCCGCGCCACCTGGGAGTTGAACTCGCCCGTGCCGAAGGAAGCGGTGACTATACAGAGGTTGAGCAGGAAGTTGGCGACGCTGGTTGCGGCGTTTAACAGGGAGATCATGGCGGTGCTCGCTACGAGAGCCCGCGCTACCGGGCGCTCGGCGAGGAGACGAACCAGCGAGGCTTCCTGCTCTGGGGTTTGAGGATCTAGACCCTGGGCTACGAAGGCGCCGACCAGGGGACGCCCGACCAGCGCAGAGCCGCCGAAGACGAGGGCCGTCAGGACGCCGCCGACGCTATCCTTGAGGGCGAAGAGCGTCCCGTCCACGAACCAGAATGCCAGGAGACCGCGTACGATCGCGCTGAGTCCCAGGAAGCCGGTGATGAAGTTGAAGCGCCGGGTGACGAACAGCAGGTCTATGAGCACCCATCCGACGGGAACGAGAGCCGAGACGACATAGGCGGGAACCGCGCCGAGAGGGTCGCTCAGGTAGGAGAGAACGAGTATCGGGACGACGGCCCCCAGCACTATGTCCAGCACGAGCTTTAGCGAGCGGTTCGTGATCCGTTGCCTCTCTCCGGGTTGTGGCTGTACGGCGCCCAGTATGACCGGAAGGAGCCGGGATATCCGGGGTGGGCGCACGTATCTCATTTTCTTCCTTGCGTAGCAAACCGGGACAAACCGGGACAAAGTTCCCGGCGCTTTCGGGACACCGCTCCGATGACGGCGGGACACTCGTAGGCGTAAGGTTCGGTTGAAGGACGAATGAGGCGGCGAGTGAAGGAAGTGTCGTGTGCGTACTCACAGGTCTCGAATCAGTGTTCCGCAGTCCTGGCTGCGCTGCTACGAGGAGGATATGCTCGTGAAGGCGCCGACAATCTTGCTCGTGGAGGACAGTCCGGACGACGAGTTGCTGACTATGCGCGCTCTTAGGAAGAACGGCATGGGCGAGGCGGTGGCGGTGGCCCGCGACGGCGCCGAGGCTATCGAGTATCTGCGTAATGCGCGCTCGCTGCCCGGTCTGGTGCTGCTGGACGCGAAGCTGCCGGGTATGAGCGGTATGGAGGTTCTGAGGATCATCCGGGCCGACGAGCGGATGAAGTCCCTGTTCGTGGCGGTGCTGACCTCCCACGACGAGGGCGGGCTGATGACGGGCGACCAATACCTGCGGGCCGACCTGTTCATCCGCAAGGGTGTGAACTACGATCAGTTTTCGGATGAGATCCGCGCCCTGAAACCGCTCCTGACCGAGGTGATCGCCCGCCGGAATAGTCCCTGCGCCGGTCCGATTTCTTGATGACCGTTCCGCTGTATGAAGGTTTCGTTTATAGTGTTTTGAAGCAGGGGTGACAACCGGAGGAGGGTTCCGCGGCGGGTTGGCGGGAGTAATCCTTCGCTGCCGGGCAAGAGGGACCATGAGAGGAGAGCGCGGCATGTCCAACGAGAACAGGGATCTGGTCAGGAGAGCATTCGAAGCCTGCCAGCAGGCGGACACCACCACGTTAAAACAATGCTTCAGCTATGACCGAAGTGTACAGATACAGGGCCTCGCCAGGCCCAATCCTTATCCCGCCGGATCAAACGTGGACCTTCACTACGATACGCCGGTCGAGGAGGCGAACAGTAAGGTACGGACCAGCTACCGGCTGAAGACAGACGACGGCTCCGAGTACCATGCCGAGGTCGTTGACACCATCGAGAACAAAAAGATCTCCTCCAGCGTCGTTACCTGGACGGACTGGGACCCTTCGGGAAACCCGGAGGACGACGCGGCCTGGTACGAGGGCAAGTATGGGTGGTGGGGATGGCCCTTCGGCAGGGGATGGTGGTAGCCGGAGGAACACGGTCGAGCGGGCAGCCGTGAGCCGGAGCCTGGGGCGCTTCGCCCGATGAACTTGAGACACCACGCGATCAATAGGCGCGGCCGCGGCTGGCGGCGCGCGCTCGCTCCGGGACGGGACTCCGCGGTGAACGCGAACGAGCCGTTACCAGCCCTGCGCGGGCATCGGCTCGCCGCCGCGAGGACTATATGGGTGGTTGTGGTCCTGGCGGCGCTGGCGGTCTTCGCGGCCGGCTTGCCGGCGTACTACGATCAGATCGTCCAGGCCGCAGCGGCGAACACTAGTAGGGGCGCCGGGTTGCGGGATAACCTGGGGAGTCTCGGGCTCTCCGTGGGATTCTATGCGGGGTGGTTCGGAGTCGTGATCCCCGTCGTGATGGCGGCGGCGTTCTCGCTGGTGGCGGCCGTGATCTTCTGGCGCAGGTCCGACGAGCCGATGGCCTTGTTCGTATCGCTGCTGCTCGCGCTCTTCGGAGCGACCCGCTCGGACGCCAACGAGGCGCTCGCGCAGGTCCACTCCGGCCTCGGACCTCTGAGCAGCGCCCTCGAATCGTTGAGCGTCGTCTCCGTCTTTGCCTTCCTCTTCGTCTTCCCGAACGGACGCTTCGTGCCGCGCTGGACGAGGTGGCTGGTGGTCCCCGCCGCGGCGTACTCTCTCCTCACCTCCGTCGTACCGGACTCCAGTCTGGACCCCAAGCACTGGTCCGGCCTGCCGTACACGGCTTTCTTCGGGGTCTGGTTCCTGGGTGGCGCGGTAGCCCAGGTCTACCGTTACCGGCGGGTCTCGGGTCCGGTAGAGCGCCAGCAGACGAAGTGGGTCTTCGCCGGTTTCACGGCAGCGCTCGCAGCTTACCTCGGCATGATCCTGCTCTTCTTCATCGTCCTGACGCCGCCGGAGCCCGGCACGCTCCCGGACTTCGTGCTGGGCACGGTCTTCTACTGCTCGACGCTCTTCATCCCGATCTCGATAGGCGTGGCGATCCTGCGCTACCGCCTCTGGGATATAGACGTCATCATCAACCGGGCGCTGGTCTACGGCGCGCTGACGGCCATCATCCTCGCGCTCTACGCTCTCGTAGTAGGCGGACTCGGTTTGTTCTTGCAGGGACGCGGCAACACGCTCGCCTCGCTCCTGGCGGTCGGACTGGTCGCCGTGATCTTCGCGCCGCTTCGCAACCGGCTGCAGCGCGCGGTGAACCGCCTTATGTACGGTGAGCGCGACGACCCTTACGCCGTGCTCTCGCGCCTCGGCCGCCGGCTCGACGCAGCCCTCGAACCGGGGATGGTCTTGCCGACCATCGTCGAGACGGTCGCGGCCGCGCTTAGGTTGCCCTACGCCGCCATAGAGCTAAAGAGCCAGGACGGCTTCGAGCTGGCCGCCGCCCACGGAGACCCCACGGACGAGCAGACCTTCCTGCCGCTCTCCTATGGAGGAGAGACCGTGGGACGGCTCGTCCTCGCGCCCCGCGCGCCGGGCGAGGCTTTCAGCCCGGCCGACAGGAGCCTTCTGGAGGACCTCGCCCGCAACGCCGAGGTCGCCGTTCACGCCGTACGGCTCACCGCTGACTTGCAGCGCTCGCGTGAGCGGCTGGTCAGCGCCCGCGAGGAGGAGCGGCGGCGTCTCAGGCGCGACCTGCACGACGGCCTGGGGCCGACACTCGCAAGCCTCGGGCTCGGCATAGACGTAACCCTGAAGATACTCGAAGAGAACCCGGAGGAGGCCGAGGCGATACTGCGCCAGCTCAAGAGCCAGACCAAGGATGCCGTGGTGGATATAAGGCGGCTGGTCTACGACCTCCGGCCGCCAGCGCTCGACGACCTGGGGCTCGTTGCCGCCATCCGGGAGCAGGCCGCGAACCAGGGCATCCTAGCCAGCGAACTGACCTCCGGCGGGGCGAGGCGCAACAGCGGACTCGTATTCGAGATCGAGGCTCCAGCGGAGCTTCCGCCGTTGTCCGCGGCGGTCGAGGTAGCGTGCTACAGGATCGTCCAGGAGGCCATCACCAACATCGTGCGCCACGCCCGCGCCTCAAACTGCCGCGTGAGGATCACGGTAGATAAGAGCATAAGGATGCTTGAGATAGAGGTGTCGGACGACGGGATCGGGATGCCGGAAGACCGCAGAGCGGGGGTCGGCCTGAGCTCGATGTCCGAGCGGGCGGAAGAGTTGGGAGGCAGACTGCTGGTGGAGCCAGCGCCCGGTGGAGGCACGCGCGTGCTGGCCCGGCTGCCGCTATTGACCAAGGAGGACGGATAGGGTGGCCGACCGGCGAGACCCATCAGAGAAGACGCGGGTCCTGATCGCCGACGATCATGCCCTGTTCCGCTACGGGCTAAAGGCGATGCTGCGCTCGGAGCCGGGTTTCGAGGTGGCGGGGGAGGCGGAGACCGGCGAGAAGGCGGTGGATCTCACCCGCGAGCTAAAGCCCGATGTCGTGCTCATGGACATACAGATGCCGGGCATCAACGGCATAGAGGCGACGCGCAGGATCCTCGAGTCCGACCCTGATACAGGAATAGTCGTAGTCACGATGTTCGGGGAGGATGATTCTGTCTTCGCCGCGATGCGGGCCGGGGCCCGCGGCTACGTGCTTAAGGGCGCCGACGCGGAAGAGGTCCTGAAAGTGCTGCGTGCCGTTGCGGACGGCGAGGCCCACTTCGGGCCGGACATAGCGCGCCGGCTAAGAGGGTTCTTCTCCGCGCCTCGTCCGCGTCCCGAGGAGGCCTTCCCCGAGCTGACCGCCCGCGAACGCGAGGTCCTGGATCTCATAGCCAGCGGCCTGCCGAACGCGGAGATTGCGACCCGCCTCTACCTGAGCGAGAAGACCGTTCGTAACAACGTCTCGGCGATCTTCCTGAAGCTGCGGGTCGCCGACCGTGCGCAGGCGATAGTCCGCGCCCGGGAGGCCGGCATGGGCCGCGGCAATGCTTGAAAGCTCTACCGGCACGGAGCAGTAGCGAGTTGCAGCGTTACGCTCTTGCTGGTCTTCTATGTAGAGGTGGCGAACTGTTGATCGGCCAGGGTCCCCGACAAGAAGTCGACTGTGGACACGAGGTCCGAGAGGCCAGTACCGCTGACGAACAGGCGCCTATCGGGGTCGTCGGCGCCGCGGATCGAGGCCAGCCAGTAGCCGTTTGGGGAGAGTTGGATCCAGGCTACCCCGCCACTCCTGGCCGCCGGTGTGGTCTGGCTGCAGATCACGAGGTCGGGCGCCAGGCGGGATGCGGCGTTTTCGATGCACGCCGGTTCCGTGGACTCCACTTCGACGGATGGGTGGAGCGGTCGCAGCGCCGTCGCGACAGCCTCCCGGTGAAAGCTCTGCTCGGTCGCCAATAGCACGCGTAGGGCGTTCATGTAACCAACGATACCCGGTGCGGGAGGTCTCCACATGGGCCAAACGCGCTATTTTTTTCTGGCGTGTTTGTGTTAGCTCATTTGAGCCAGGACGAGCGGGGAAGTGGATCCGGGCCGTCCCTTGTGTCTGACCGGGAGGTGTGACCGGGCTGTCATCGGCCGTCCGCCCTGACTCGCCGGTTCCGCAGGAGGAGGAGCCCGTACAGGACGAAACCGAGGGTGCTGATCCAGACCAGTATCGGGTACTTGGTAGAGCCCAGCGCGGCGACGGTGGGGACGTAGGCCAGCGCGGCGTGGACGCCGACCACGGGCCAGATGGAAGCGGTGCGCCACCGGAGCGCGCCATACGTGAACCCGCCGCACGCAGCCACGGCGCTCAGGCGGATCGCCTCGGGAAGCGCGTCGTTGGTGGAGCGCGCTAGGTAGAGAGCGCCGGTCAGCAACGAGGTGACTACGACAGCCCACACCGGACCGCGAGGTACGAATACTCGCCACAGGAGCCCCCGGAAGACCGCTTCTTCGCCGATGGCGGCTATGAAGACCACGAGCAGACCGGCCACGAGCGGACCCTTATCCGGGAGGAGGAAACCATCCGAGAGGGCGAAGGCGCAGACAGCGAGCGGGAAGACGAGCAGGTAGAGTTTTCGCCAGCGCGGCGCCCGGAACCCGGCCTCGCGCCACCAGCCGAGCGCCGTGAGGAGCAGGGCGGCGAGCGCGAGGGCGAGCACCCAGAACAGGTTGTCTGCGTTCTTGATCGCGGTGATCGCCTGTTGTAGTGGCGAGGGCGGTTTCAGGGCCTCCGGAGAGAGCCCGGAGACATCGCCGATGGGAGCTGATGGTAGAAGGGTCCTGGCGACAAGAGTGAGGCCGACCAGCGCCGCGAGGATTGACAGGGCGAAGAGCAGCGGATGGCGTTGTGCGAAGTCTCTCAAAAACTCAGAGCCTGGCTTTCAGGCCGCTGAGGATGAGGTCGAGGCCGAGCTCGAACTCCGCGTCGAGGTCCATGTCTCTTACCTTCGGCGAGATCTCCGCGAGCCGGGGGAATTCCTCCGTAGACAGGTTCGCGCTACCAGGAGGAGCGGCGCCGGATTGCAGGGAGAAGTCCCGGATCTCCGCCATCGCGTACCCGGCGGCGTAGCTGGAGAGCACGCGGTAAGCGTGGAGCCCTGTCTCGGCATCGAAGCCCGCGCCGTGCAGCGTCTCCAGGAACTCCTCCACGAGCCACGCTCCATACATTGTGTCCGGCGGCCGGGTGATGAGGAGTGGGAAGATGTTCGGATGCTCGTGGGCCAGACGCCGGAAAGCCCGGTAAGCCCCGCGCACGCGCTCCTCCCAGTCCTTACTCTTCGCCGGTACTTCCAACTCGCCGAGCAGCACTTCCACCATCCCGTCCAGCAACGCTTCCTTGTTCGGGACGTGGTTGTAGAGCGACATGGCCTCCACACCAAGCTCCGCACCGAGCTTCCTCATGCTAAGAGCCTCTAAACCCTCCCGATCCACATATCTCACCGCTGCCTCCAGAACCCTCCGCCGGCTTAGAGGCTGCCTCTTCTCAACGACCACCGACTACCTCCTTATCGAGCCGCTGGTAGCTTACAGTATAAGTCGTGCAATTACATTGTAAGTCCGCGGAGAAAGGAGCGGTGTAGTGGGCATCTTTCGCTCCCTTGCGGCTGTGGCTGTTGGGTGGACAGCCGGGATAAGACTTGCCCGGACAGTCCCGTTGAATGCGTGATCTTACAGCGTTGCTCGCTGGTACCGTCGCCTTGCTCCCGCGCGCCCGGAGAGAATAGTTGGATCGGGTCGAGGTGCAGGCCTGGCGCTCAACCTGAGAGCGGAGAGCTACTCGTAGAGGCCGGCCCGCTGCTTCTGAGCCTCGATGGCTGTCTTGATCCTTCGGGCGTCCGGCAGAGCCATGCGGGTCAACTTATAGACCTGTCCGGTATTGGTCTGGAGGTTCAGGGTAACGTTGACCACGCCGCTGGTGCCGACGGCCGCGATGTCGCGGAGGCCGATGCGCTCCACGTTCTGGCCCTGCCAGCCGGTCCTCAGCTCCACCCGGTCGGGGTAGACGCTCACGATGGTATTGTTATGTCCAGTGGCCTGCGTGATCGGCGCTTCCAACCCTGCCTCCGTCTGTCCTCGAATACGTTATTTTGTTCAGGATACAGAATGACCCCGAAGGAGTCTCCCCAGGGGCCCTGACGTTCAAAAGCACCGGACGGGGAAGTCCCCGTCCGGTGCGCTGCTAACCGGCTCTCTAAATGGTGCCTTCGGTGACGCCCTTGGGCTTCGCTTCTACCATGTCGGTAGTAGTCTTGTGTCCGTTGCCGTTCTGGTAATCGGTCGCCACGAGGTCCGGGTATCCGAAGACGCCGTGCTCGCTGATGTCGAGACCGTTCAGCTCCTGCTCCGGCTTCACCCTCAGGCCGATGGTCGCCTTCAGGGCGGCGAAGACCGCGAGTGACGAGAGGAAGACGAATCCGCCGCAGGCCACGATCCCGAGTGCCTGGACGCCGAGCTGCGTAAAGCCGCCGCCGTAGAACAGACCCGGCTTTCCGACCGCCGCGAGCGCCGGGGTGGTGAAGAGACCTGTGGACAGCGTGCCCCAGATGCCGCCCATGCCGTGGGCCGCGATGGCTCCCAGAGGGTCGTCCACGCCGATCTTGTCCACGTATACAAGCGTCGCGTACATGATGACGCCTGCCATGAACCCGATGATGATAGAGGCCCACGGAGCGACGAAGGCGCACGGGGCGGTGATGGCCACGAGAGCTGCGATAGCGCCGTTGCCGCCCATTCCTACGTCAACGTGACGGCGGTACGTATAGCTCATGAGCATAGCGCCGAGGACTCCGGCGGCAGCGGCCAGGGTGGTGGTGAGGGCGATATCTGCTATCTGCGGGGTGGCCGCCATCGTCGATCCGGGGTTGAAGCCGTACCAGCCGATCCACAGGATGAGCACGCCGAGGACGGCGAGCGGCATGTTGTGGCCGGGGATGGTTACCGGGCGACCCGCATCATCGTACTTGCCCAGACGGGGGCCGAGGAGCAGGGTCCCGGCCAGGGCCGCCATCGCGCCGGAGAGGTGGACGACCGTGGAACCGGCGAAGTCCTGCATACCGAGGGAGGCCAGCCAGCCGCCGCCCCAGATCCAGTGTCCGATCAGCGGATAGATGAGACCGGCGAAGACGACCGCGAAGACGACGTAGACGGCGAACTTGGTCCGCTCCAGCATCGTGCCCCACACGATGGCCAGCGACACCGCGCAGAACGCTACCTGGAAGAGGAACTTGGCCGAGAGTGGAACCTGCGTCCACGAAAGGCCGGTGATCATCTTGTCCACCTGCCCCTCGGGGACGTTGAGGAAGAAGCCCTGGGTGCCGATGATCGAGTTGAGCGCTCCACCGTCGGAGAAAGTGAACGCGAAGCCGACGGCCCAGAACAGGAGCGCCGCTATGGCGAGGTTCACCAGGATCTTGGCGACCACGCTTCCCACGTTCTTCATACGCGAGAAGCCGACCTCCAGCATCGCGAACCCCGCCTGCATGAAGAGCACCAGCACCGCCGCGACGATCACCCAGATCGTATCAGCCGCCAGGGAGAGATCCTCAACGGTGGGCTTGTCTTGAGCGAATGCAACTGCCGGTAGCGCGAGTACTAGAACCAACGCTACGGTTAGTAGAAATCCCAACCGACGCAAAACAACTTCCTCCTTGCAATGAGATAAACGGACGCCGCCAGCATATTCTTCTATGTGAAGACAGTCTTTAGCCCGATGTACAAAGATGGCGCCTGAGAAGCCCCGTGATATTGGACCTTTTGTACAAGCGGGCGGAGTGACGGCTGATGTGGCGGCTGGAACCGCGGCGAAAGATGCGGCGGTTGGCGGTCGCTAGCGGTCAGAGAGGCTGGAGGGTTGCTCGGGTACGCGGCCGAGTAGCTGCATGGCCTTTATACCGAGGGTGAGGCGCTCGCGGTCCTCGCTCCGGTCCACGTCCAGGCCGGTAAGCTCCCCGACGCGGTCGAGCCGGTAGCGGATGGTGTGGCGGTGGGCGAAGAGGTCCGAGGCCGTCTTGACCGTCGAGGCGTCGTTGCCCAGGTATGTGAGGAGAGTCTGGACCAGTTCCGTACCGTAGCGGGAGTCGTAGAGGACCACGGGCTCCAGGGTCTCGCTGTAGAAGGATTCCAACTCGGCCGGGTCTTCCTGCAGGACGCGGAAGAGTAGCTTGTAAGTGCCGGTCCCCTCGAAGGTAGAGACGGAGGAGGGGCCGTGGATGCGGTGCCCGATCTCCAGGGCCACCTCCGCCTCGGAGTAGGCGTCCGGCAGCGAGATCGGGTCGTCCTTGTACCGCCCGATGCCGATGGAGACCGTGAGGTCCGGCAGCAGCCCCTTGACGTAGCGCTGTATCTGGGCCGCGAGCCGGCGGGCGTTCTCGGGGATCTGGGTGGCGCCGCTATCCTCCGATCCTCCGAGAAACAGGATGACGTTGTCCGAGCGGGGACCGAGGAGGAAATTCGTGAAGAGCTGGCGGGTCTGGAGGCGCACCGCGTCGGCGAGCCGCTTCTTCAACTCCTGGATGGCGGGCTCCTTCAGCTTGCGCCGCTCCAGGTAGCGGGCAAAGTGGTCTATGTCCACGATCAGGACGAGCGCGCCATCGGCGAGGTCGGCCCCAAGATACCGGGCGCGCTGGAGCAACAGTTCGACCGAACCGTAATGCCCGTTGACCAGGTCGTCCACGAAGTCTCCCCGCACGCCCAATTCCGTCTCCAGCCGGATGCGCTCCTTGCCCATCTCCGACTCCAGGATGCGCCGCGCCCAGTACAGCAGCACCACGTCCCGCGGACCAAGAGGCTTGTCCTTCAGGTCAATCCACATATAGCCTGCCGGAGCGCCGGTCCCTATCGGGGTCCAGAAAAGCTCCTCATCCTCTATGCGCCACCGCTCCACCGGGACAGAGAGGTAGCCGTCCGGGAGGCGGGCGTAGCGGTCGCGCCGCTCTCGGCGCGTCTCGTCCACGCCGGCGCTCCGCGAAGCTCGCAGACCGTGCTCTTCGATGGTCTCGTGCAGACCGCTCGTCGCGTCCTGACTCCAGGCCAGCAGACGGCCCACCGGGTCCTCCACCACGATCTCCCGCTTCAGAAGCTCCGAGATGCGGAGCGTCAGACCTTCAATGGAGGTATCGCCGCCGGTGCTCTCCAGCAGCGTCCGTACCGCGCCGTGAGAGTGGAGCAAGAGACCGTCTCCTTCGGAGAAGAGAGAGAGCAGACGCCGCAACGGGACCTCCGGTTGCAAGACGAAGAGGCCGAGCCCCAGAGCCGCGGTCAGCTCCATCGTCTCACTGTCCGGGGCTGTCTCCGACCGCCAAACCACGGCCGGCGCGCCCGCCCCGGAGACCGTCCGCAGGAAGTCCTCGTCCAGCGAGTCGCGGGCGGTAACGGCTGCTTCGTCCGGCTCCAGCCAGCCCTTGATAGGCTCCTCGACCGCGACGCCGCGCACCGTGCGTGAGACGTCGCCCGGCAGCGGGCAATCTGCGCCAAGTTCTTCGAGCAGGATCCTCGCGAAGTCCTTCAGAAGCAAGTAGTCTCCGTTCGCAACGTAGTGTAACCAGTCAGTATCATTGTGGGCGCTGGCGAAGCGAATCGCAAATCCGGTCACCGAAACACCCCGCTCGGGTGATAAAATTCCGGGAAAAGCAATCTGGTTCTTTGGCCTCCCTCAAGGGGGCCGTATACTTGCCAAAAACTTCGCGGAATAGAGGGGTGAGCAGAGATCGCCGATAACCAGATCGTCGTGCGGGGGGCGCGCGAACACAACCTGAAAGACGTAACCGTCTCACTGCCGCGCGACGTGATGGTCGTCGTCACCGGTCTCTCCGGGAGTGGAAAGAGTTCCCTGGCCTTCGACACCATATACGCCGAAGGACAGCGCCGTTACGTGGAGAGCCTCTCGGCCTACGCCCGACAGTTCCTCGGGCAGATGGACAAGCCGGACGTGGACCACATAGACGGCCTCTCCCCGGCGGTCTCCATAGATCAGAAGACGACGAGCAACAACCCGCGCTCCACGGTCGCCACCGTGACCGAGATCTACGACTACCTCCGCCTCCTCTACGCCCGCGCCGGACGGCCTCACTGCCACGTCTGCGGCTTCCCGGTCGCCTCCTCTACGCCGCAGCAGATGGTAGAGAAGGTGCTCACCCTCCCGGAGAAGACGCGCTTCATGGTGCTCGCGCCGGTCGTGCGGGGGCGCAAGGGCGAGTACGGGAAGATGTTCAAGGACCTCGCCGAGGACGGGTACGCGAGGGTGCGCGTGGACGGCGAGTTGCACGAGTTGCCCGTGGACCTGAACCTCGACCGTAAGTACAAGCACGACATCGAGGTGGTGGTTGACCGGCTCGTGATCCGGGAGGGCATGGAGCGCCGCCTGACAGACTCCATCGAGACCGCGCTGAAGCTGGCCGAGGGGCTCGTACAGATCGAGACCGTCGAGACGGACGGCCCAGGGGAGTCGATGCTCTTCTCGGAGAGCTTCACTTGCACTAACTGCGGCGCCTCGATAGCGGAGATA
>DASSMB010000053.1:0-3796 GCA_035689095.1 Rubrobacteraceae bacterium
TCGATGACCATGCGGCGGGTGATGCCGTTGAGGCAGTAGTGGCCGGTGGAGGTCCAGACCTCGCCGCGCCGCACGATAAAGAAGTTGGTCGCGTTGCAGGTGGCTACGGCGCCGGTAGGGTCGAGCATCAGGGCCTCTTCGGCGCCGGCCTTCAGGGCCTGAATGAGCGCGACGACCTCGTGCAGCTTGCTGTGGCAGTTGAGCCGCTGGTCCAGCGTGTCCGGCGGTGGGCGTCGCACCGTCGAGGTGAAGAGCCGCACGCCCCGCTCCTTCACCTCCGGGTCAGCGAGTTTGTGCTCGGCGATGATCACGACGTTCGGGCCGCCGACTACGAGCCGCGGGTCCTGCGACGGCGTCTTCTTGTCGCCCCGCGTGACCATCAGCCGGATGTGGATATCCGTCGTCATCCCGTTCCGCTCGACGGTCTCGCGCAGGGCGTCCGCGACCTCCTCGCGCGTCATGCCGATGTCCAGGTCTATCGCCTTCGCTCCCTCGAAGAGCCGGTCCAGGTGCAGCTCCACGAAGGCGAACTCGCCGTCGTGCAGCCGGATGCCCTCCCACACTCCATCCCCGACCAGGAAGCCGGAGTCGAAGACGGAGACCTTCGCCTCCGCCCGCGGATAGAACTCTCCGTTGATGTAGATGAGGACGTCCGCGTTGCGCTCGTCCGGTAGTGCCTCGTGCGTGCCTCGCGCCATCTGATTCCCTCCGCCTCAGCCGGGTCGCCGGGAGTAGCCCGGCTCGTATAGCTCCCCGAACTTCTCCCGCAGGTAGCGCAGGTACGGGCCGGTCTCCAGCGGTCGGCCCGTTACCCGCTCGACCAGATCCTCCGGGTCGTAGCGGCTGCCGTGGCGGTGGATGTTCTCGCGCAGCCACTCGCGCAGGACGTCGAACTCTCCCCGCTCGATACCGTCCGGGATCTCCGGTCGCTCCTTGACCGCCGTGTCGAAGAACTGCACCGAGAGGACGTTTCCAATGGTGTACGTCGGGAAATATCCGAAGAGTCCCGCCGACCAGTGTACGTCCTGGAGTGCGCCCATCGCGTCGGTCTTCGGCGTCAGGCCCAGGTACTCCTCCATCTTCGCGTTCCAGGCCGCCGGGATGTCCTCCACGGAGATGCTCTCTTCCAGCAGGGCGACCTCCAGCTCGAAGCGCAGCAGGATGTGCAGGTTGTAGGTAAGCTCGTCGGCCTCGACCCGGATCTCCGACGGCCGCGAGTCGTTTATGGCCCGGTAGAAGGCTTCCAGGCTCGTTTCACCAAGAGATGCCGGGAAGGTCTCCCGGAGCTTCGGGTAGTAGTGGGACCAGAAGCTGCGCGAGCGCCCTACCAGGTTCTCCCAGAGCCGGGACTGGGATTCGTGGATGCCCATCGAGGTCCCGCCGGAGAGGGCGGTGCGGGTGTAGGCGGGGTCCACGCCCTGCTCGTACATCGCGTGGCCGGCCTCGTGGAAGGTTGCGAAGAGAGCGGGAGAGAGCCAGCCGTTGTCGAAGCGGGTCGTGATCCTCACGTCGCCCGGCCCGCCGAAGTTGATGCAGAACGGGTGTACGGCCCGGTCCTGGCGGCCCCGGCTCCAGTCGTAGCCGAAATCCGAAATCACGGCCTTCCCGAACTCCTCCTGCTTCGCCTCGTCGAACTCCCCGAAGAGCGGCGCCGAGCGGTCCTCCGCCGCAGCGGACCCGATGTCGTGGATCATGGGCACAAGCCCAGTCTTTAACTCCTCGAACATCTTCGCCAGCGGCGCCTTGCGCGCTCCGGGTTCGTAGATGTCGAGCAGGGCGTCGTAGGGATGGTCCTCGTAGCCCAGAGCCTCGGCGGTCTCCAGGGTGAGAGGGATGATCTTCTCCAGGTGCGGCGCGAAGGCGGACCAGTCTGACTCCGCGCGCGCCCGCGCCCACGCCGGTTCTGCCAGCGCCCGAGCCCGCGAGAGCTCCGCGACCAGCCGAGACGGGAGCTTCGTGGCCCGCTCGTACTCGCGGCGGGTCAGCCGGATGGTCGCCGCGTCCTCCGAGCCGGGCTCCGGTTCGCCGGCGGAGTCGAGCAGTTCGCCGGTCTCGTCGGAGGCGAGCATCTCGTGGGCGATGCGGCTCAGGGTGGAGAGCTGTTCGGCGCGTCCCTGCACGCCGCCTTCGGGCATGTAAGTCTGCTGGTCCCAGTTCAATACGGCTGCTGCGGCGCTAATGTCGCTGATGGTGGCGAGTCGGTCGTTTAGAAGCTGTAACGGATCTCTGGATGAAGTAGTCATAATCTCATACTAGCATCCCGCGCCACGGGGCTTGCTGGAGGAAATGTTCTTCGTGGCTGTAGTGGCGTTGGGCGTCGCAGGGTAGGACAATAGGCAAGTCGGGTCGGCTCCGAAAGGCGGGTTTGATGAACGGGTTTCTGAAGGGAGTACTCGCGGTCGGCGGAGGCGCGGTAGCCGCGGAGACGCTGCGCCGGGTGATCAAGGACGGAGCGCGGCCCCGCTACGAGGCGTGGGAGCGGGCGCCCTACAGAGATTTCCCGAACCGGATCCTGATCCTGGGCGGCGGTTTCGCCGGTTATACGGCGGCCAAGTCGCTGTGCAAGATGACCCGGCACCGCGACGACGTTGGGGTCATGGTGATCTCGCGGGAGAATTACTTTACCTTCTGGCCGATGCTCGCGGGCTGCATCAGCAGCGACATAGATACGAAGAACGTGGCCCAGCCGCTCCGGCGCGCCCTCATCCAGCACGGCGCCAGCTTCCGGCGCGCCGAGGTCGAGAGCATTGACTTCGAGAGGCAGATCGTGACCGCCGAGGGCCGGGAGTTCCCCTACGACCACCTGGTGCTCGCGCTGGGCGCGGAACCTGCGTACTTCGGGATACCGGGGGTCGAGCAGCACGCCATCAGCATCAGGGGCATCGGGGCGGCGGAGGAGATCCGGAACCGCGTCATCGAGCGCTACGAGGAGGCGACGCTCTCGACGGGCGAGGTCTCCGACGCGCGCCTGACGTTCGTCATAATCGGCGGCGGGGCGACCGGGGTGGAGGTCGCGTCCGAACTTCACGCCCTGGTCCACGACATCCTGGCTCCCGACTACCCGAACATCAACCCGCACCGCGTCAAGATCGTGCTGGTGGACAGCAACGAGCAGGTCCTCAAGGAGCTGGACCCCGCTCTGCGGCGCACGGCCCGCAAGAAGCTGGCCGACCTCCAGATCCAGGTCCTCAACAAGGTCAAGGCGAAGGAGATTACGTCGGACAAGGTCGTCCTCTCGGACGGAAAGGAGATCGCGACCGAGAACGCCATCTGGACGGCCGGCGCGCGCGCGAGCGAGAAGCTGGACGATATCGACCTCCCCTCCGACGAACGCAAGGGTCTGAAGACCGACAGGTACATGCGCGTGGAGGGCTACGAGAACGTGTGGGGCATCGGGGACTGCGCGATGACCGTGGAGGAGGACGGCACGCCGGTCCCGCCGAACGCGCAGGCCGCCGTGCAGGAGGGCAGGGTGGTGGCGAGGAACATACTCGCTTCTATTGACGGGGGAGCGCTTCATACCTTCGACTACAAGCCCGTCGGACAGCTCGTGGAGATGGGGAGCGAGTTCGCCGTCAACCAGGTCATGGGCGTGAAGTTCAGCGGGCTCGTCGCGGCGCTGTTCTGGCGGGCGACCTACCTGTACAAGCTGGAGAGCCCGCAGAGCCGGGCCAGGATCGCCGCCGACTGGTTCCTCGACCTCTTCTTCAGCCCGGCCGTCACCCAGATCCGGGAGCGCTAGTAGCCTTCACGGGCCGTTCGTGATCCAGACGGTCTCGTAAGGGCTCAGTCTCAC
>DASSMB010000054.1:0-23567 GCA_035689095.1 Rubrobacteraceae bacterium
CGTATCCGGGAGTAACCCGCTCTCGACCCAGGACGATGTCTGTGCTGCGTTGGCGGAGCGCGGCGTCCGGGTCTACGCGACCCACGACCCTTCCGATGAAGACTTCGAGCGCTACCTGCACCAGACCATAGAGACCGGCCCGGAGCTGATCATCGACGACGGCGCGGAGCTGGTGGGGCGGCTGATCGAATCGCATCCAGAGCTCGTAGACAACGTCATCGGCGCGTCCGAGGAGACGACCACCGGCGTCACCAAGCTGAAGGCGATGACCGCCGAGGGTGTGCTGCCCTTCCCGGTGCTCGCCGCCAACGACGCCCGCATGAAGCACCTCTTCGACAACCGCTACGGCACCGGCCACTCCTCCATCGTCGCCCTGCTCTCCAACACCAACCTCTTCCTATCCGGCAAGTCGGTCGTGGTGATGGGCTTCGGATGGGTTAGCCGCGGCCTCGCCAAATACGCCGACGGAATGGGAGCGCGCGTGATCGTCTGTGAGTCCGACCCGGTGAAGCTCCTGGAAGCCTACTCCGAGGGCTATGACGTGATGAACTCGATGAAGGCCGCCGAGGTCGGGGACGTGTTCCTCACGGGCACCGGCAACCTCCGGGTGCTCGGGAAGCAGCACTTCGAGCTGATGAAGGATGGCGCGCTGCTCGCTAACGCCGGCCACTACGACCACGAGTTCGACCTCGCGGGGTTGCAGGAGATGGCGGTTGAGTCGCGGGAGGTGCGGCGCAACGTCGACGAGTACGAGCTTTCGGACGGTCGCAGGCTGCACGTGCTGGCGCGGGGACGGCTCGTCAACATCGCGGCGGCGGATGGGCACCCGGTCGAGATCATGGACCTCACCTTCGCCGTGCAGGCGCTCGCGGCTCACCACCTCGTGAGCCACGCGGCGGACATCCCGGCGGGCATCCAGCCGATACCGGCCGAGATAGACGACCTCGTAGCCCGCGCAAAGCTCGCCTCTTTAGGCGTCGAGCCCGAGACGCTGACGGAGGAGCAGATCTCCTACCAGCAGAGCTGGCACTAGAGGCCCCGGCAGAGACCCGAGCGGAACTTGCGGCGACTCTCCCGAACCGGCCAGCGAAGGACGGCATGACAAAAAAGACCCCGGCGGCCACCGGAACCGGAGGCGGGCTCCGGAGCGCGCTGCTCGTGGTCGGGGTTGTCCTCCTGGCGGCCAACCTGCGTCCGGCGATCATCGCGGTGGCGTCTCTTATAGGCGAGATCCGGCCCGACGCCGGACTGTCGAATGGGACGGCGGGCCTGCTTACGACGCTGCCGCTCCTGGCGTTCGGCCTGCTCTCTCCGGTCGCGCCGCGGCTGGCCCGGCGCTTCGGCATGGAACGCGTGTTGTTTGCGGGGCTCGTCGTGCTCGCGGCGGGGATACTGCTGCGTTCGCAGGGCACGGTCGCGGCGCTGTTCCTCGGCACGGCGACCCTTGGAGCGGCCATAGCCGTCGGTAATGTTCTTTTGCCCGCCGTCATAAAGCGCTCCTTCCCGGACCGCGTCGGCCTGATGACGAGCGTGTACGTTACAGCGCTGGCCGTCAGCGCGGCCCTGGCGGCCGGTGTGAGCCTACCGATCTCCGACCAACTCGGCGCCGGCTGGAAGACGGCTCTGGCCGTATGGGCGATCCCGGCGTTTGTAGCGGCGGCCGTGTGGCTCACGCAACTTGGACGCGGCCGTCAAGTGGATGGTCCCGACGGAACATCCGGCGCCCCCGGAAAGGTCAGTGGCCTGTGGCGTTCGGCGCTCGCCTGGCAGGTCACGCTGTTCATGGGCCTTCAGTCTCTGGCCTACTACGCGGCGCTGGCGTGGCTACCGGAGATCCTGCGTGATGGGGGGATGGGCGCGGCCGGGGCGGGCTGGATGCTCGCGCTCGCCCAGACGGTCGGTATCGCCGCCATGTTCCTGGCGCCGGTCCTCGCTGGCCGCACGCCCTCACAGCGGGGCGTCGTCGTGGCTTCCGTGGCGCTGTCGGGCGCCGGAGTTCTGGGACTGCTCGTCGGCGGTATCGGGCTCGCTCCCGTCTGGGTCGCGCTGCTGGGGCTCGGACAGGGAGCGTGCTTCAGCCTGGCGCTCACCTTCTTCGCGCTCCGCTCCGCCGACCCTGCGCACGCAGCCGCGCTCTCCGGCATGGCCCAGTCCGTCGGTTACCTGCTCGCCGCCGCCGGTCCATTCCTGTTCGGCATCCTCCGCGACGCGACGCACGCCTGGACTGTTCCCTTGATGCTGCTCCTCACGATCGTGGTGTGCCTCCTGATCACGGGCCTCGGCGCCGCTCGCGACGCTCAGGTTGGTTAGCTGCGTACGACGAGGACGCCGCCGATCAGGATGAAGACGATGCCGAGGACTTTGACGAGCCCGATCTCCGCCGCCGCCGGACCGTAGACGCCGAGCCGATCTATGACCAGTCCCATGATTAGCTGCGCGGCTATCACCAACGAGAGCGTCTGGGCGACGCCGGTCTGTCCGGCCGCGAGCGTAATGGAGGAGACGATGAACGCCCCGAGGATGCCGGAGGCGATCGCGCAGGTAACCGCTTTACCGGTAAGCTCCGGTCGGGTCATGAACGAGGCGACGAGGAAGCCGATCACCCCTGTCGTGAAGCCGGAGATGGCGACCAGACCGCCGATCCCCAGGGACTTCATGCCCGTTGTATTGGCGACGACCTGGAAACCGACCGCGACGCCGGCGAGGACCGCGAGAACCAGCGCGGGATTCAATTGCGCTCACCCCTCTCTGTTTTGGGCCAGCGAGGTAGTATAGCAGCGTGAGGACCATAACCATCCGTTACACGGAGTTTCGTGAATGCCCGAACTGCGAGGGACGGGGCGACGACGGCTCCGCGTGGCGGCCGTTCGAGTGCCGCCGCTGTAGGGGGAGAGGCCGGCTCATTACCGGAGTCGAGGTCGAGGACTCGGTGGAGGGGCTGCTGCCGCGCTCGCGCTACGACTTCACCGCGCTGGGAGAGGTCTACCTGCTGAACTTCGACGAAGCGGAGCTGGAGGAGATAGAGGTCATTCGTCCGGAGAACGGTTCGGGTCCACGTGCGCCATCAGCCGGAGACCCTGAGTGAAGGCGGCCGCTATGGAGATCCCGATGATGTCGAAGGTCGCCCAGCGGCCGTAATCGGGCCTGCTCACCGCGTCGCCGTATTCCTTCCGGTAGCCCGCGGGGTCGCTGATCGCCGCCCACTGGAACGCCGCCGGGAAGAGCGCCCACTCTATAACCGTGGCGCCGACCGTCATCACGACTGCCGCCAGGACCCCCCACCAGCCGCCCCGGAACACCAGCGTCGCCGCCAGCACCAGGTACACGATGAGGCGGGTCAGAAGGATAAGAGTCCCATAGCTGCTCCCTTCATACGCGCTCCTGAACGAGAACATCTCGGAGCCGAACCCGAAGAGCGCCGCCGCAAAGGTGCATCCCACCGTGAGGATAGCCAGGGATCTCAGGTCTCGCTTCATGGGCCGCATTATATTCGTTTCCGCCCCCGGATAGCGTCGCGCTAGAGGTCCGTCAGGGCTTCGAGCACGGCTTTCGGGGCCAGCCGGTTCTTGAATGGCACCACCTCGCCGTGGACCGCTTCCGAGAGCGTCTCCTTCGTGGCGCTCAGGTTCTCGGAGGCTGCGAGTAGTACGCGGTGTCCGCGGCGGCGGGCCTCCCGAACGAGGGCGACCCGCTCGATCAGGGACCTCTCCGACCAGAAGCCCAGGATCTCCAGGTAAGCCCGTTCCCCGGTGTCGCTCGTCAGCGCGAAGTCCGGGACGAGCGCCGCCTTTAGCTCTGGCAGGGGAAGTATCTCCGCTCCGGCGTCGAGCCGCCATCCGCCGGTATCTTTGGCCCGCTCCCAAGCCTTCACGAAAGCCTCGCGGACCTCGTCGGGTTCGCGGGCCTCGCGCGGACCGAGGTAGTGGCTCCGCAGCCCGGACTCCGAGTCGAGCTCCAGGACGGCGTCGCGGCCCTTCCACTCGACGTTCGCCGAGAGGGACCAGGGAGTGGTCAGGAGCAGGCCGGGCAGGAACTTCGCCAGCCTCAGCCCGTACTTGCGAGTGCCGCCGAAGATGGAGAGCGGGCCGTCGAGGTGGAGCCGGTAGCCGCGGGACGTGGTCTCCAGCCGGTAGACGAGCCCCATGAGCTTTACGTAGTGGAAGACGAGCCGGGCGTCCGCGCCGGGTCCGAGGTCCACGATCAGGTCGCGGGCGGAGTAGAGAACCCCCTGGGCCTGGGCGACGTTGTAGCGCAGCACCAGGGCTTCCGGCTCTGGACGGTCGAAGACGGAGAGTAGCTGCGCCGCCTGCCGGTCGGCGTACATTACGGCCGACGGGTCCACCAGCGTAGTCTCTATAGACACTTGCGAGAGGAGGTCGTCGCGGGTCGTGGCGGCGAGCAGGCCCGGCTCGGCGGCCGGAGGTTCGGGGAGGGCGGCGGCAAGCTCGAAGAGGCGGGTGCGTACGGTGTACGGGTCGGCTTCAGTGGGTGGCTCCCACGACGCGCGTTCTTCCAGGAGCTTCGCCAGGGCGCGCACGATCCTGAACCCCCGCCGGGCGTCGAGGCGCGGCCCGAGCTCCTCTTCCCGCTCGGCGAGCGCGGCCTGCAGCGCGGCTCTCGGCTGGCCGAGGTGCCCGGCGTAGAGGTCGCAGAGTTCAGCGGCGATTTCGAGGACGCGCCGGTCGGAGGTCGAGAGGCGGTGCGGGACGACCCTGCCGCGGCTGACGCGGGCCATGACGTGTTCGGAGCGCAGCATCAGACGGGTATTCCGCGGGTAGACTCGCGGCGGCGCCGGGCGGTGAACTCCTCGCCGGTCGCGGTCGTGACCAGCTCGTAGAGAGTGGCGCGCTTGCCCTCCTTCGGGCGCAGGATGCGTCCCAGACGCTGGACGTACTCGCGGTGAGAGGCGCTGCCGGCCAGGATGATCGCGACGTTCGCGTCCGGCACGTCCACGCCCTCGTTCAGGACGTCCGAGGCGATGATCGTGCGGTAGCGCCCCTCCCGGAAGCGGTCCAGGATCTCCTTTCGCTCCCTGGCCGGCGTCTCGAACGTGATGCCGGGGATGAGGAACCGCCGCGAGAGCGCGTACACCTCTTCCACACTCTTTGTAAAGACGATGCAGCGGTCGTCCCAGTGCCTACGCAGCAGGTTCTCCAGCGTCGCGCCCTTGCGCACCGCTCCGGCCTGTATCTCCCGCCGCCGCCGCGCCGCCAGCAGCGCCTCCCGCCCCCCTGAGTGGCTGGTCGCGGCGACGAGGATGAAACGCTGCCAGTCCTCAGGCGAGCGGACGGAGAGGTGATGTTTCTTCAGGAAGTCCCGGTAGATAGCCTCGGCCTCGGCGTACTCGTGGCGCTCGTGGGCGGTCAGCTCCACCGGGATGCGGATCAGGTCGTAGGGAGCGAGGTAGGTGCCGGCGAGGTCTTCCGGTGAGAGATGGTAGACGACCGGACCTACCAGTTCCGGCAGCAGGTCGTGGCCGCCATCGGGACGTTCGGGGGTCGCGGTGAGGCCGAGCGAGTAAGGGGCGAGGAGCATCTTCGAGATCACGGAGTTCTTCGGGGCGGGGAGGTGGTGTACCTCATCGTAGACGGCGAGGGCGAAGCGGTCGCCGTAGCGTTCGGCGTGGATGTAGGCCGAGTCGTAGGTCGTCACCGTGAGCGGCGTCACCTCATGGTACCCGCCGCCGAGCAGCCCGACCGTGACCGAGTCCCCGAAGGCGTCCTGAAGGATGGAGTACCACTGCTTTAGCAGGGCCAGCGTCGGCACGACGACGAGGGCGCTGCGCCCTACGCGCTCTATGGCCCGCACGGCGACGGCGGTCTTCCCGGCTCCCGTCGGGAGCACCACCACGCCGCGCAGGTCCGCCCGCCGCCAGGCGGCGAGAGCGTCGCGCTGGTAGGGGCGGGGTTCCATAGCGACGCGGGATTCGAGGGAGAGCTTCTCGAAAGCGGCTGCGCGGTCGCGGTGGGGCGTCGAGGAGCCGCGCAGGGAGAGCGAGACCTCCCGATACGCGCTCGCCGGGGCGCGCCACTGCCGGGTGCGGCCGTCCCAGATGAAAGGCTCCGGCGGATGGTCGCCATCGGGGAGGCCGCTGGCGATCAGGGTGCCGGACTCGTAGAATAGCTCGATCACGCTAGAAGGATACCCGAGCCTCGCGCCGCTCTCAGCGGTCGATGGCTCGCCTCATACGGCTGAAGGGAGATCTTGAAACATCCAGGCAGAGGAGGATGGGCCGCACTCGTGTGCGGCATGGTCGTGGTGATTGGCGTTGTGGCCGCGCTGTTGGCGGGCTGTGGCGGTATGTCCGGGGATGCCTCGGGCACAGACGCGAAGTCTTCCTCCGCGCAGCAGGAGAAGAAGACCGAAGATAAGCCGGCGGCCGGGGAGATGAGCGTGCGCGACATGGTGGGCCAGATGTTCGTGGTGAGCATGGGCGGCACCGAGCCGGACTACTACATCGAGAAGATGGTCCGGGAGCGGAACATCGGGGGGGTCTTGCTCTTCGGCTACAACATGAAGAGCGAGGAGCAGGTCAAGTCGCTCACGGCCTCATTGCAGAAGCTCTCCATGAAGACGAAGCCTGCGATACCGCTTTTTATCGGGGTGGATCAGGAGGGAGGACGGATAGCGAGCGCGCCGTGGGTAGCGCCGCAGCCGTCGGCGGCAGAGATCGGGCAGCGCGGCGACCCGGTCGAGGCGCACAACGTGGCCGAGAAGATGGGGACCGAACTGTTGCGGGCCGGGGTCAACACGGACTTCGCGCCGGTAGTGGACACTGGATTCGGGGCCGCCATAGGGGACCGCTCTTACGGTGAGGACCCGCTGCTCGTGTCGAAGATGGGGGCCGCGGCGGTGAAGGGCTTCGAGGCGGCGGGCGTCGTCGCGGCCGCCAAGCACTTCCCGAACCACGGACCGGCCACCTCCGACTCGCACGTGAGTCTGCCGGTTGTGGACCATGACATGGCGACGATCCGCTCCTACGACCTGCCGCCGTTTCAGGCGGCCATAAAGGTCGGGGTGCCGATGGTGATGGCGGGGCACCTCGTCTATCCGGCCCTGGACCCGGATAACCCGGCGAGCCTCTCGCCGAAAGCTATAGGGATGCTACGCGGCGATCTGGGCTTCGATGGCGTGGTCATCACCGACGACCTGGCGATGAAGGGGGCGAACGGCGGCGGGCCGCCCGCCCGCGCGGCGGTGGAGGCCGTCAAGGCGGGGGCGGACATGCTCATTATCTCCAGTCCGCCGCAAGAGCAGGCCGACGCGTATGACGCCGTGGTCGAAGCCGTCCAATCCGGGGAGATACCGGAAAAACAGATCCGGGCCTCCGTCGCTCGCGTACTGAAAGTAAAGGAAAAATACTCGCTCTACGGAGAGAAAAGCCGATAGGGGTGCAAACTCTCAAGTTAGGGTAGAATGCCGTAGGCCATTAGGGGTGGCCTCTCCCCGGCAGGGGATACTGTGGGAACTACGGGCGCGAACGCGCTCGAAAAATAGAAGAAGGAGGCGACAGATGGCCGAAGTTACGCTTGAGGACGTAACCAAGATCTATGGCGAAGATGTGGTGGCGGTCGATAAGTTCAACCTCGACATCACCGACGGGGAGTTCATCGTCTTCGTTGGGCCCTCCGGCTGTGGAAAGTCTACGGCTCTGAGGATGATCGCCGGTCTCGAAGACATATCTCGCGGCAAGATATTCATCGGGGACAACGTGGTCAACGACCTTCCTCCCCGCGAGCGCGACATCGCGATGGTCTTCCAGAACTACGCGCTCTATCCGCACATGAACGTGCGCGAGAACATGGGCTTCGCCCTCAAGCTGAGGAAGATGGACAAGAACGAGATCAACCGCCGCGTGGATGAGGCGGCCAGGATCCTCTCCATCGAGCGTTTCCTGGACCGTAAGCCGAAAGCGCTTTCGGGCGGTCAGCGTCAGCGGGTCGCCCTCGGACGAGCCATAGTCCGGGAGCCGAAGGCGTTCCTGATGGACGAGCCGCTCTCGAACCTCGACGCCAAGCTGCGGGTGGAGATGCGCACTTCGATCTCCAAGCTGCACAACCGCATCGGCGTGACCACCATCTACGTCACCCACGACCAGACCGAGGCGCTGACGATGGCCGACAGGATCGTGGTTCTCAAGGACGGGAAGGTGCAGCAGATCGACTCCCCGCAGGTGATGTACGAGAACCCGAACAACATATTCGTGGCGGGCTTTATCGGCTCTCCGTCCATGAACTTCATCCGGGCGCATATCGAGCAGGACAATGGCGGCTACGCTGTCAAGTTCGGTCCTACCAGCCTCCCGATCTCGCGTGAAGCTGCTGGAGAGTCAAAAGAGCGCAGGGGCCGGGACATCGGGGAGTACGTGGGTAAGGAAGTAGTGCTCGGTATACGGCCGGAGCACATCGAGGACGCCTCGGTCGAGGAGGCGGCGGCCCTGATCAACGCCGACCACACGACCAGCATGGAGGTCGAGCCGCAGGTCATAGAGAGTATGGGGAGCGAGAAGTACCTCTACTTCGAGATCGACCGAAGCCAGACTATTCACCTCGATAGCGTCTCGGATATGACGGATGACTCCGCGGCGGATGAAGAGAGCGGCGGTACCTCCGGGACTTCGGGCTCGGTCGCCGGGGGCGAGATGATGACGGCCCGTATCTCGGCGGCGAGCAAGGCGAGGCTCGGTGAGAAGATGGAGTTGGTCATCGACGCCAGCAAGATGAGGCTGTTCGACCCGGAGACGGAAGAAGCCATACTTTAAAGAGGTCTTACAGTACCGGGCGCGGAATCGTCCGAGCCCGGTTTTGACCTATGGAGATAACCTCTAGGTGGAAAGGGACGCAAGCATGACGGAGAGGCAAGAACGGAGACCGGAGACGCTATCCGGGCGCAGGATCAACCGCCGGGACTTCCTGAAGATCGGCGGCGCGGGTCTTGCGGGGGCGGCTCTGTTGGGCGTGGCGGGCTGTGGCGGCGGTGGCGGAGGCGGAAGCTCGGGCGGGTCCGGCGACATCGTTTTCGCCATGGGTCCCGATACTTCCGGCAGCCTCCAGAAGTTGATCGACAAGTTCAACAAGGAGAACAAGGGAAAGTACTCGGTCAAGTACCGGAAGATGCCGACGGACACGGGACAGTTCTTCGACAAGATCCGGACTCAGTTCCAGTCTGGCGGCGGCGACATAGACGTTATCGGCGGAGACGTGATCTGGCCGGCCCAGTTCGCGGCTAACGGTTGGATCTCCGATGTCTCGGATAAGCTCTCGGATAGCGAGCGGAGCAAGTTCCTGGATGGTCCTATAGCGTCGATGACATACCAGGGCAAGCTCTACGGAATACCGTGGTACACGGACGCGGGGATGCTCTACTACCGCAAGGACCTCTTGCAGAAGAGCGGGTTCAACGAGGCGCCGAAGACCTGGGACGAGCTGAAGTCCATGGCGAAGAAGGTTGTGCAGGATTCCGGCACCAAGGCCGGTTTCGTGTGGCAGGGCTCGCAGTACGAGGGCGGCGTGGTCGACGGCCTGGAGTACATCAACAGCTACGGCGGCAAGGTCCTGGACCCGAGCGACGCCAGCAAGGTCGTCATAGACAGCCCGGATTCGGTGAAGGGCCTGGCTATGGCCGCCAGCATGATCCCGGATGGGGTCTCGCCTCAGGCCGTGACGAACTACACCGAGCAGGAGTCGCAGACGGCGTTCCTCAACGGCGAAGCGGTCTTCTGCCGGAACTGGCCGTACATGTATGCGCTCGTGGGCAACCCGGACGAGTCGAAGATCAAGACGGATCAGGTCAGCGTTGCGCCGCTTCCGGCGGGCTCCGCTGGAAGTGTCAGCGGACTGGGCGGATGGAACTTCTACATCAACGCCGCTTCGCAGAAGCAGGACGCGGCCATCGCGTTCGCCAAGTTCATGGCCGATCCCGAACAGCAGAAGTACCGGGCGCTCAACGGATCGTTCCTTCCGACGCTCAAGTCCCTATACGATGACAAGGAGATCCTCGACGCGGTTCCGGTTATCGCGCTCGCCGGCGAAGCTCTGGCGAACACGGTCCCGCGGCCGGTCTCCCCGGCTTACTCGGATATGTCGCTCAAGATGGCCGAGCAGTTCAACAAGGCCTTCAAGGGCGACGTCTCGCCGGAAGATGCCCTGAAGACGCTCCAGACCGACCTGCAGCAGATCGCCGATCAGGCATCGTAGTCCAGGCAGATCTCCGGCGGGGATTCTCTCCCCGCCGGAGGCTTCGAAGGAGAGGTGAGTAGTGACGACTGTATCGAGAGAGAAGAAGAGGGGATGGTTAAAGGAGGAGTTCGGTAACCCCGAGCGGCGCACGGCCTACTACATGGTCTTGCCGGCCCTGCTTATTATCCTCCTCATAGCTTTCTATCCGGTGATCAATTCGATGTGGTTGAGCGTACACCAGTCGACGATTACTCAGACGGGGCCTTTCAACGGGTTCGAGAACTACGCCGGTATCTTTACGAACACGGACTTCCTGGGCGGTCTGTTCAACACGGTCGTCTTTACGGTGATTAGCGTGGCCTTCGAGTTCGTAATCGGGCTCGGCATAGCGCTGGCGATCAACCGGGCATTCCGGGGTCGGGGACTGGTGAGGGCGGCGGTCCTGGTGCCGTGGGCCTTCCCGACGGTCATCTCGGCGGCCATGTGGCGGCTGATGTTCCAGGATCAGGTCGGCGTCATCAATACCGTGGCGAACGGTGTAGGAATTATCAGCGAGCCGATCCTCTCCGATAGGACGCTTCTCTTGATCGCGTCCATCCTGGTGGACGTGTGGAAGACGACGCCGTTCATGGCGCTCTTGCTGCTGGCGGGTCTCCAGACGATACCGGCCGACGTGTACGAGGCGGCGAGGGTGGACGGAGCCAATGTCATGCAGCGCTTCTTCCAGATAACGATGCCGCTGCTCAAGCCGACGATCCTGGTCGCTGTGCTCTTCCGGACGCTCGACTCCTACCGGGTCTATGACCTCTTCTGGGTGATGAGCAACCGTCAGCTCGAGTCCCTCTCGACCTTCGTTTACAAGGGAGTCAGGATCAGTCAGTTACAGTTCGCGCAGGGTAACGCGGCTGCGGTCTTCATCTTTATCACCGCGTTCCTCTTGGCGCTGTTCTTTATCTACGGTCTCGGTATGCAGACCTCGACGGAGGAGTAGAGATGGCTAGCGCAACGGCGACCGGCGGCTCCAGGAGCGGTTCCGCCAACATGATTCTCTTCTACGTGTTCCTCTTGCTGTTCGTCCTGGTGAGCCTCTTCCCGCTGCTGTGGGTCTTCAAGATGAGCATCGTCACCAAGAGCGACCTGTTCCAGTCGCCGGTGACTACCCTGGTGGCGCCTCCGATCTCCGATAACTACGGCACGATCTTCAGCAACCCTGACTTCCGGAGGGCGCTCCTGAATAGCTCGGTCATCGCCGGGGTGACGACGATTATCTGCCTGTTCTTCGGCGCGATCTGCGCCTACGCGATAGCGAGGCTCAGGTTCCGGTTCAAGAGCGCGGTCATGACGACGATCCTGGCCCTGAGCTTCTTCCCGGCGGTGGCGATCATCGCTCCGCTCTTCGTCCTGTTCAGCAACACCGGCCTGATCAACACGTACTGGTCCGTGATCGTTACCGATACGGTCTTCGCGTTGCCGCTGACTATCTGGATACTGGTGGCCTTCTTCAAGGAGCTGCCGAAGGACCTGGAGGAGGCGGCGAAGGTCGACGGGGCGACCACGATCCAGGCGTTCAGGAAGGTCATAGTCCCGCTGGCGGCGCCGGGCGTGTTCACGACGGCGATCCTGACATTCATCTTCGCGTGGAACGAGTTCCTCTTCGCCAACACGTTCCTGTTCGACGCCAGCACGCAGCCGGTTACGGTCGCGATCCCGAACTTCGCCACGGTCTATACGGTGGACTACGGGGCGCAGGCCGCAGCAGCGGTGGTGGTGACGATCCCACTGGTTATACTGGTGCTGTTGTTCCAGCGCCGGATCGTCTCGGGCCTGACCGCCGGAGCAGTCAAGGGCTAAATTTCCGGCGGGCCGGACGGCATCATGTCCGAACCGGCAGGACCGGACTAGAAGGGCGCTTCACTGAATAAGGAGAAGTTCTGGGCGCGGGAGATCGAGCCTGGCATGAGCCTGCGCTCGACCTTCCTCGCCACCGACTGTGTTGTCCGCAACGACTCTCGCGGGGCGCCCTACCTCTCCCTGAAGCTGGTGGACCGGACGGGCTCCATAGACGCCCGGATGTGGGGACTGCCGTTCGAGCTTCGCAGCGGCTTCTCCGGTCCCGAATACGTCCAGGTCGAGGGTAACGCCCACGAGTACCGGGGCACCCTCCAGGTGAAGATAGACCGGCTCAAGGTGCTGGGCCGCGAGGAGATCTCCGAAGAGGACTACCTGCCCGCGACCGAGAGGGACCGCCAGGCGCTCGCCGCCGAGTTGGAGATGTGTGGCCGCGAATTGGAGGACGAGCACCTCCGGACCCTCTTCGAGAAGATAGTCGCCGATGAGGATTTCTGGGAAGCGTTCTGCGCCGCCCCGGCCGCCAAGGGCATGCACCACGCGCGCATAGGGGGCTTGCTAGAACACTCGGTGCAGTGCATGAGGATCGCGCGCGGAATCTCCGACCTTTACCCGGTCAAGCGCGACCTCCTGATCTTCGGGGCGATCTTTCACGACGCGGGCAAGACAAAAGAGCTGTCGTGGGGCGGAGGAGGGTTCGCGTACACGACGGAGGGGCGGCTCGAAGGCCACGTCGTTCTGGGAGAGCGGCTGATGTCGTCATACATCGCTGAGATACCGGAGTTCCCGGAGGAGCTGAAGCTGCAAATCTCGCATATCCTGCTCGCGCACCAGGGAGAGATAGAGTACGGCTCGCCCACCCAGCCGAAGACGCTCGAAGCACTTCTGGTCCACCTGATAGATAACCTGGACGCCCGCGCGGAGATGTTCCTTCAGAGCACCGAGAACGTCAGCGCCGGCGGATGGAGCCATCACGAGAACCCGCTGAAGCGCGCGCTATATGTGCCGCAGGAGAAGGAGATAGAAGGGGAGTAAGGTCTCAGAGACCGCTAGAGGTCTCGCCTGCCGTCCTTACCATCTTTACTATCGTCGTCCTCGTCTTCATCGTCGTGCTCGGCGGTGAGCTCGTCCTTGAACTCGTCTATCGAGCGGCGGGCCTCTGCGACGAACTTACCGAGGTCGCGAGCCATCTGCGGGAGCTTGCTGGGACCAAAGATCAACAGGGCCAGCAGCCCGATCATTACCATCTCCTGGGGACCTACTCCGAACACGCTTATATCTTAAACCCCGAAGGACATGGCGACAATGAATGGTTGTCCGAAGGTTGTCTATGTGACGGCCCTCGCGGCCCAGCGTATATACTCAGGGCATGATGATCTCAGCAATTTCTTACGATAGGACCGTACCATGATCTCCTGGGCGGGTGTCAGAACGATAGCCGTTGCGCTGGCCTCGCGGTCGGAGAGGGTCCCGGCGGGTGACTTCGATTATCCCGGCGCGGTCGAACGCACGCTCGACCCGCTCTCCAGGTTCACCGGCATCTCCATACCGCCCTCGGGACGTCAGCTCCGCATCGCGGACCGGGCGGAGTGGATCGACTTCAACATCGAAGGCTTCGGCGCGTTAATGGAGCCGGTACTGAAGCGGGCCTCGGCCGGCGCCGACAGTGTTACGTGGTTCCTGGGAGGCGTAACGCTCACGGCGCAGGTCGGGTTGCTGCTGGGGTTCCTATCGGCGCGGGTGCTCGGCCAGTACGATACCGGCCCTCTCCTGGTGCGGGAGCGGAGCGGAGAGCCGGGTAAGGTCTTCTTCCTTGACGGAAACATCGTCTCGGCGGCGGGCCGGATCGGGGTGCCGGTAGACGGCCTCAGGCTCTGGATCGTGCTGCACGAGATGACGCACGCCCTGCAGTTCGAGGGCTACCCGTGGCTCAGGAGCTACCTAGGAGACCTGTTGGAGAGCCTGATCTCGCCGCTCGCCGAACGCCTCGGGGCGCGGGAGACTCTCCGGCGCATCTCCCGCAACCTCTCGACCGGCGGACGCTCCGTGGAGTTGATGATGAGCGTCCCGCAGCGCGAGGCGTTCGACCGCATGCAGGCGGCCATGTCCGTCATCGAGGGCTACTCCGACTACGTGATGCACCACGTCGGACGCGGCCTCGTCCCCAACTACGAGAACCTCAGCCGCCGCATGGCGCGCAGCCGGGCCCACCGGCCGCCGCTGGAGACCGCCATCTTCCGTATAACCGGCATGGACATGAAGCTGGAGCAGTATCGCCTCGGCGAAGCCTTCGCCGACGCCGTGGTCCGGCGCCAGGGCATGCAGGGTCTCAACCGCGTCTGGGAGCGCCCCGAGAACCTGCCCACTCTGCAAGAGGTCCGGGACCCCGGCCTCTGGATGTCGAGGATGGAAACCGCCTGAGATGTCCGAGATGTCCGGTGAGGAGCGGCGTCCCGCCCAGACTGTAAGCTACGAGTTCGCCACGGAGAACGCCGCGCGCGACGCCGCCCGGGAGCTGGACCGGCGTTTCGACCAGAAGGAACTCCTCGCGCTTCGCATCTACCGCGTGCGCTGGAACGGCAACTACCTCGTCGAAGCCTCGTTCGACCCCGGAGCGCAGGACACCCGGCTGCGAGATGCGCGGGCGCTGCTCGGAGAGTCCGGCCGGCCGGTCCACCCTGACGACCTCGAAGACTACAAGCGCGCCACGAGGGAGGGCGGCGGGCTATCGGGGTGGTTTCGCAGCTTCTTCGGTTAGGGGCGGGCTACGCGCGGCGGCATGCCAAGACGGCGTCTGGAGTACCGGATGGCCGAGAGTGGCATACTCTCGGAGGCGGATCGCGTCGAGTTCATCGAGGGTGAGGTCGTTGAGGTCTTTAAGACGCTGCTCGACTACGATGTCGAGGTCAAGGTCCCGCTCTATGCGCGGGCTCGCATACCGGAGGTATGGATCGTAGGTCTGTTCGCCGGGGAGATCTATCAGAGTGTCGAACGGCTGAGACGCGAAGAGCTTACTTCGAGCGCAGTGCCCGGTCTTACCGTACAGACAGGCGACATTTTCGGATAGAGGCTAGTCCATGCGTTGTTCGAGGCGTGTGATCTGCTCTCGCAGCTCCTCGATCTCGTGCTCCAGATACTTCTCGCGGCCCCGGACTCTGGTGTAGCCGGACTCGATGGCCGTGCCGAGATGGTGGACGGTCCGTACTGTTGCCCGTCCGACGTAGCGGGCCGAGCCCCCGAGTCCGCCGAGGGCCGACTGGCCGGCCGAGCGGGCCGTGGGGGTCGCGGCGAAGGAGCCCACGGCGAAGCCGCCCGCCGCGCCTACCAGTACCCCGAAAACGAACTTTGCCGAACCCTCGCGCAACCGAACGCACCATCCTTCCGCACCCTCGCGTGACGGCGCCAGTTTAGCATAGCCTCGCGGGATACCGGCTCTCGGCGGTCTTCGAGCGGGTTATACTGGCCCCAGGTGTTGGAGACGGGCGGACACGAGCGACTCAGGAACCTGCCGGCGGTTGACGCCGTGCTGCGTAGCCCGCACGCGGGCGCGCTCGCTCACCGCCACGGCCGCGCCGCCCTGACCGCCGCCGTCCGCGAGTCTCTCGCCTCGATGCGGCGCTCTATACTGGCCGGGGAACTGCCGGAGGTGTCCGAGGAACGGGTGCTTTCGTCCGCCGCCCGGATGCTCTCGACTCGCGGTCTGCGGCCGGTGGTCAACGCGACCGGCGTGATCCTCCATACCAACCTGGGGCGCTCGGTCCTCTCCGAACGGGCGGTGGAAGCCGTCACCGAGGCGGCGCGAAGCTACTCCAACCTGGAGTACGACCTGACCTCCGGGAGCCGGGGATCCCGCTACGATCATGCCGTTCCGCTCCTACGGGCGCTGACGGGCGCTGAAGACGCCCTGGTGGTTAACAACTGCGCGGGAGCTACCCTGCTCGCGCTCGCCTCCCTGGTCGGTGAGACGGGGAACGGAGAGGCGCCGGAGGTAATCGTCTCGCGGGGTCAGCTCATCGAGATCGGGGGCGGGTTCCGTATCCCGGAGGTGCTGGCGCTCTCCGGCGCCCGGCTGCGCGAGGTGGGCACTACGAACCGCACCCGGCTCGCCGACTACGAGGGCGCCATCGATGAAAACACGCGCGCCGTACTCTGGGTGCATCCGAGCAACTTCGCCACCGTTGGCTTTACGGAGTCCGTCGGAGTGGCGGAGCTGGCGAGGCTGGAAGTTCCCGTGATCGCCGACGTGGGGAGCGGGGCGATGTTTGCGATGGGTGACGAACCTCGGGTACAGGAGTCGCTCCGGGACGGGGCCGCGCTGGCGATCTTCTCGGGCGACAAGCTCCTCGGCGGGCCGCAGGCCGGAATCGCGGTGGGACGCTCCGGACTGATCTCGGCGATGCGCCGCCACCCGTTGGCCCGCGCCCTGCGCGCTGACAAGCTCTGTCTCGCCGCCCTCTACGCCACCCTGACCGCCTACCTGGAAGGCACGGCCACGGAGGAGGTCCCGACCGCGCGGATGCTCCACGCCTCCACCAGCGAGGTCGAGGTGCGGGCCACCGCGCTTGGAGCGGCGCTCCTGCGGGCCGCGCCCGAGATGGAGATAGATGTCGCGCCGTCCGTTGCCCGCAGCGGCGGTGGCACCATGCCCGTCTACGAGATACCGTCCTTCGCCGTCCGTATCGCGGGCGACGCGGACTCGCTGGCTGCCCGGCTTCGGGCGGCGGACCCGCCGGTGATCGGGCGCGTCCATGAGGGACGGGTGTGGCTTGACGTTCGCACTTTGCTGCCGGGGGACGAGGAGGCCGTCGAAAGAGCGGTGAGAGGACTCCGTGGCTGACCGGCCCATCGCGCTCACCATCGGGACGGCGGGACATGTGGATCACGGCAAGACCACGCTGGTACGCTACATGACCGGCACGGATACCGACCGGCTGGAGGAGGAGCACCGCCGGGGCATCTCCATCGTGCCGGGATACGCGGAGCTTGACTTACCCGGAGGACGCCGGGCGAGCCTCGTGGACGTGCCGGGACACGAGCGGTTCGTCAAGAACATGGTCGCCGGCTCGACGGGCGTGGACGCCTTTTTGCTCGTTGTCGCCGCCGACGACGGCGTCATGCCCCAGACCCGCGAGCATCTGGACATCCTGCGCGTCCTCGGCGTCGAGCGCGGCGTGGTCGCCCTTACCAAAGTGGACGCCGTGGATGAGGAGATGGCGGACCTCGCGGAGCTGGACGTGGACGAACTGTTGGAATCGGCGGGGGGCGAGGCTCCGGTGGTGCGTGTCAGCGGCGTTACCGGCGAGGGCGTGGATGAGTTGCTGCAAGCGCTCGACGAGCTCGCCGCGACACCGTCCGGTCGGGGAAGTAGCGATCTGGCGCGGCTTCCGGTAGACCGGGCGTTCGTGCTCAAGGGGATCGGGGTCGTGGTAACGGGGACACTGTGGTCCGGGGAGATCCACATCGGCGACACTCTCTACGCTTCCGGCCACCGTCCCAGGGTGCGCGGCATCCAGAACCACGGCCACCCGGCCAAAGTCGCTCATCCCGGCGCGCGCACCGCCCTGGACCTCGCCGGCGTGGAGCCCTCGCAGATACAGGCCGGAGACGTGCTACTCTCGCGGTCGTTGTCGCCGACGCGCGACCTGGACGTGCGTATCCGGCTCCTCGAAACAGCGAGGCCCCTGGCCCACGGCGTCCGGGTGCGGCTGCACCACGGCACCCGCGACACGAACGCCCGCGTCCGGCTGGTGGACCGGGGTGAGATCGGTCCGGGCGACAGCGCCCTGGCCCGGCTGAAGCTGGAGGAGCCGCTAGTGGCGCTCTCCGGCGACCGCTTCGTCCTGCGCTCGATGGCGCCCCAGATCACCATCGGCGGCGGCACGGTGCTCGACGCGGCTCCCACGGGACGCCGACCGGACCCCGTCTGGCTGGAAGCCCTCGAAGGCGGCGAGACCGAGAGGTTGGTGTCTATGGCGCTCTCCCGCCCGCCCCGCGAGGGCATGACGGCCGGAGACCTTTCGCTGGTCCTCGGAATCCCTCCGGCCGAAGTACTGGCAGCCGCGCACAGCAACGTGGAGGTGGAGGAACTCGGAGAGCTTCTCGTCCCTGCCGAAGAGGTGGCCGCGGCGCGCCGGCGGCTGCTGCAAGCGCTGCGGTTGCGGGCGGAGGAGCGTCCCGAGAACCCGGAGTTGACCGTCGCGGAGGCCCGCACCGCTACGGGGCTCGGCGCGGGGGCGGCGGATGCGCTGCTCGCGGAGATGGCGGCTGAGACGATCCGGATAACAGATTCCGGGGTGAGCCTGCCGGATGCGAACGAGGCTCCGCCGGAACTCGAGAACGAGGCTCGGGAGCTTTTGACAGAGCTTAAAGGGGCTGGGGTGGAGCCGCCGGCGCTGGAGCCTACGCCCGCGCTGCGGCTGCTCGTGAAGCGCGGGGAGGTTGTGGATCTCGGCGGCAAAATCTATGGCTCGCGGGAGGCCGCGGAGGCTGTCATCGAGGAGATCAAGGCCCATTGCCGCGAGGATGGCGACATCTCACTGGCAGGACTGCGGGACCGCCTGAAGACCAGCCGCAAGTACGCCCAGGCCTGGCTAGAATACGCGGATACCGCCGGAGTTACCCGCAGGATCGGGGATGTTCGCGTGCTGACCCGGCGCTACCGGCAGGCGATGGATTAAAATAGCCGCGCACTCCGGACACTGGAATGCGTGGGCCTGGTGGCCCGGCCGGTCTTCAAAACCGGTTTGCGGGCGCACGGCGTCCGTGGCGGTTCGATTCCCCCGCATTCCGCCGCCGGACGGTACTCAGGACGGAGCCCGATGCCGGACACCTTTGAAGTGATCACGTATAACGCCTGGTGCGAGCGCGGCGGGCGCGACCCGCTGCTCGACGACGCGCTGGAGGATGGGGCCATCGTCTGTCTGCAGGAGGTGAAGCCGCGGCGCGCCCTGGAACTGAAGCGGCGCTTCGGGAAAAGAGCGTTCGTCTCGCCCGGCCGGCACGGGCTTCAGTACATCGCCCTCGTGCTCCCTCGGGACGCCCGTTTCGTTCGGCGGCGCACGGTCCAGCTAAACGGTATCGTCGGTCTCGTGCCGAGGCGCTGGTCGCTGCGGCGTGGGGCGGCGATGCGTCGCGCCGGGCGGCCCGGTTGGAGAGACTGTTTCGAGCCGCGGGTGGCGCAGGAGGCCGACGTGGAGTGGAGAGACCGGCGGGTGCGGGTCGTGAACACTCACGTGCCCTATGCGCCGCTCCTTCGTGACCCTTGCCTGGGGATGCTCGCGGCGCTGACCGGCGAGGGCGATGCCATCCTGGCCGGCGACCTCAACGCGCCGGCGGAGTCGCTGCACTTGAACGACCTGGTCCTGGCCACCGGTCTTCGGACGACAGGTATGGGGAAGGCCACCCACGGACGGCACAAAATAGATCACGTGCTCGTTCGGGGGCCGTTTCGAGAGGCCGGGTACCGGACGAGGGAAGGGAAGAGCGATCACCGCCTCCTGAAGGTGGTGCTGGAGGTGAATGAGTAGTGGTGGACTTTTCGCACATAGACCGCGAAGGATCGGCGCGCATGGTGGACGTGGGGGAGAAGGCGGTGATCCGGCGCACCGCAATAGCGGGTGGGCACGTCCTCATGGCGCCGGAGACGATAGAGCTACTGCGTGACAGGGCATTGCCGAAGGGAGACGCGCTCAACACCGCCAGGATCGCGGGCGTCATGGCCGCAAAGCGCACCCCGGACCTGATTCCCCTGTGCCACGGCCTGAACCTGACCTCCATCGACGTTGACTTCGAGGTCGCCGGGGACCGGATCGAGATCTCCGCCACCGCCCGCGCCAGCGACCGCACCGGCGTGGAGATGGAGGCCCTCACCGCCGTCAGCGTCGCCGCCCTGACCATCTATGACATGTGCAAGGCCGTGGACAAGAACATGACCATCGGGGAGGTGCGCCTGATCGAGAAGACCAAGGAGAGCATCCCGGAGTGAAGCCTTATACGGTCTACCGGTGAGGAGCATGCAACACTTTGCCAGCAAATGCTAGTCAGAGGTAACGAGCGGCCGGTTGTGCTAGAATTCCGGGCCAATCCGGGCTTGTATAGCTCTTGTTAGGAGAGAGAGATCGAGGGCGAAAATACTGTCCTTTACCCCATATTTCTGGACCTCTCCGGGAGACGCTGCGTGGTCGTCGGCGGGGGAGCGGTTGCGAACCGCAAGGCCCGCAAGCTGCTCCAGGCGCGCGCGGAGGTGGTCGTGATCTCGCCGGAAGTCCAACCGGAACTCGCGAGCATGGCCCGTGAGGTTCGCCGCCGTCCGTATCAAATGGGAGACCTGGAAGGCGCCTATCTCGCGTTCACCGCGACGGACGACCGCGAAGTCAACGCCGCCGTCGCGCGGGAAGCGCGCGAACGGAGCATCCCGATCAACGTCGCGGACAACCCGGCGGAGGGAGACTTTGCGCTGCCCTCGACGCTGCGGCGCGGCAGGCTTCAGGTATCGGTCTCGACCGGCGGCGCCTCCCCGACGCTGGCGCGCCGGATAAAGGACGAGCTGGAGAAGCTGTTCGGGCCGGAGTGGTCCGGGCTGGTGGAGGAGTTGGAGCGCGGCCGGAGGCGCGGAGAGAAGGCCGAGGAGCGGCTCGAAGGCGAGGTGAGCCGGTGCTTATCGCAGTTGCGGGGATGAGCCACCGCTCGGCGCCGGTCGAGGTTCGGGAGCGGGTAGCTTTCGCTCCGTGCACGGCGCGGGACTTCCTGCGGCGGCTAAAGGACGACGGCGTCGTCTCGGAGGCGGTCTTGATCTCGACCTGCAACCGTACCGAACTCTACGCCGTGGTCGAGGACGAAGTCGCGCGCGAGAAGATGCTCGACGCGTTGGCGGAAGAACGGGATGTAGACCGCGCGTCGCTCGATGACGACACGTACTGGCTCACTGACGCCGAGGCCGTGCGCCACCTCTACCGCGTCGCCAGCTCGCTCGACTCGATGGTCGTGGGCGAGGCGCAGATACTCGGTCAGGTCCGGGACGCCTACCGCATTGCTACCGAGGAGCAGTGCGCCGGACCGATCCTGAACCGCCTCTTCCACACCTCTCTCCGGGTGGGAAAGAACGTCCGCACCCAGACCGGTATCGGAGACAGTTCCATCTCGGTGCCGCACGTAGCGGTGAAGCTCGCCGCCGAGGTCTTCGGGACTCTCGCCGGCCGGAGAGCGCTGGTACTCGGCGCCGGCGACATGAGCGAGCTGGTCATAAAGCACCTCAAGAGCCGCGGGGTGGCGGACATCAGGATCGCCAACCGCACCCCGGAGCGCGCCCGGCTGCTCGCGGAGCGGATCGGAGGACGGGCGGTCGCATTTGACGCGCTGGCCGAGCAGTTGGCGGAGGTAGACGTGGTCGTAAGCTCCACCGGATCGGGAGATTGGGTCGTCGGGGCGGACCTCGTCTCGGACGCTCTCGACGGACGTGAGGAGCCGCTGTTCTTCGTGGACATCGCCGTGCCGCGGGACGTAGACCCGGCGGTGCAGGCGTTGGAGCGCGCCTACGTCTACGATATAGACGACCTTCAGTCCGTTGTGGACTACAACGCCGAGGGACGGGGCGCCGCGGCGGAGAGCGGGGAAGCCATGATCTCCCCGGCCGTCTTCGAGTACATGAGCTGGCTCTCCACCTTGCACGTCGTGCCCCTGATCCAGGAACTCCGTAGCGGGGCCGAGCGTATCCGGCGTCATGAATTGTCCCGCGCGCTCAAGAAGATGGACCTCTCGCCGGAAGACGCCGCGTCGGTGGAGCGTCTGAGTCACTCTCTCGTAAACAAGCTGCTTCACGGCCCTATAGCGGAGTTAAAGGCCCTTGCTGAGTCCGGCGCTCCCCTGGACAGCGCCGAGGTCCGCCAGCGCCTGCTCGCGCTGGAGAGCATCAGCGTGGAGCTGCACCGCTCCGGCCCTACCGCCCCATGACTCCTGGACAGTCCGTAGTCCTCGGGACGCGGGGCTCGAAGCTCGCGCTCACCCAGGCAGAATCCTGCGCCCGTAGGCTGCGCGACGCCGGCCTCGATGTGGAAGTCCGCGCCATAAAGACGACCAGCGAACAGCGCCCGGAGACGCCCTTCTCCGTAATAGACCAGCGCGATGTCTTCACCCGCCAGCTCGACGAAGCCCTGCTCGCCGCTGAGATAGACCTGGCTGTTCACTCGCTAAAAGACGTGCCCACCACGCTCAGAGAAGGAATCTCCCTGGCCGCGATCTCCGAGCGGCACGATCCCTCCGACGCTCTCATATCCGAGGAGCGCTATGACCTCGACACGCTGCCCGAAGGCGCGGTCGTTGCGACATCCAGCTTGCGGCGGCGCGCACAGGTCCTCAACCGCCGGCCCGATGTGAGCATCGTGGAGATCCGGGGGAACGTTGACACGAGGGTCCGCAAGCTGCGCGAGGGCGCGGCGGATGCCCTCATCCTCGCCCGCGCGGGCCTCGACAGGATCGGGCTAGACGCCCCGCACACCGTCATACCGACCGAAGTTATGCTCCCCGCCGTCGGACAGGGCGCTCTCGCAGTGGCCGCGCTCCCGGATCACCCACTCTACGGACATATCCGCGAGCACCTGAACGACGAGATTACGGAGCGCGCGACGACTGCCGAACGAGCCCTTTTACGGACGCTGGAGGGTGGATGCCGCGTCCCCGTGGGAGCGCTAGGAGCCGTACGCGGCGATGGCGTCTACCTGCGCGGACTGGTGGCGTCCATAGATGGGGCTCTCGTATACCGGGGTGAGGCCGAAGGCGAAGACCCCGACGAGGTCGGAGAACGGCTGGCGCGGGACCTGCTGGAGCAAGGGGCTGCGGTGGTGCTCGGCGAGGTGCGGGAGGTGAGGAGTTGACGGTCTATCTGGTGGGCAGCGGACCGGGAGACCCCGGCCTCTTTACCGTCAAGGGCGTCCGGTGCATGCGGGAGGCAGACGTTGTCGTCTACGACCGGCTCGCCCCGGAGAGCCTGCTCTCGCACGCGAGGCCGGATGCGGAGCGCATCTACGTCGGCAAGAAGCCCGGCAACCCGACGATGACGCAGGACGAGATCAACGCTCTACTCGTCGAACTGGGTCGCGCCGGCAAGAACGTCGTGCGCCTGAAAGGCGGCGACCCCTATATCTTCGGCCGCGGCGGAGAAGAAGCGCTCGCGCTCATCGACGCCGGTATCCCCTTCGAGGTCATTCCTGGCGTAACGAGCGGCGTGGCTGCCCCGGCCTACGCGGGCATCCCGGTAACGCACCGGGGAGTCTCGACCAGCGTGGCCTTCATAACCGGTCACGAAGACCCTACGAAGGGCCGCTCGGACGTGGACTGGCGGAAGATCGCCAACGGCGCCGATACGCTGGTCCTATACATGGGCGTCGGACGGCTGGCGGAGATCTCCGCCGCCCTCATCTCCGCCGGAAAGAGTCCGGATACGCCCGTCGCCTGCGTCCGGTGGGGGACCCGCCCGGACCAGGAGACCGTTACCGGCACGCTGAAGGATATTGCCGACCTGGTCGCAGAAGCGAACCTCAAGCCGCC
>DASSMB010000055.1:0-4774 GCA_035689095.1 Rubrobacteraceae bacterium
TCCACCTCGGCGGCGCCCGTACCGCGCTCTTCAATTACCTCTTCGCCCGCCATCACGGAGGTACGATACTCCTCCGCGTCGAGGACACGGACGCCGCCCGTAGCACGCGGGAGTTCGAGAAGACGCAGCTAGAAGACATCGACTGGCTCGGCCTCTCCTTCGACGAAGGGCCGTACCGGCAGAGCGAGCGCGGCGACTACTACGAGAGAGCCGCCGAACGGCTCGCCGGAGCGGGGCTGACCTACGAAGCCGAGGATGAGGTTGGACGCCGGGCGCTCTACCTGCGTCCGTCCGAGCGCAGCGGCAGCTTCCGGGACGAGTTGCGCGGCGAGGTCCGGTTCTCCCGCATGGAGGATTTCGTGATCCGGAAGTCCGACGGCACCCCGTCCTATAACTTCGCGGCCGTCGTGGACGACCTGCAGATGAGCATAACCCACGTCATCCGGGGTGAGGAACACCTCTCGAACACCGGCCGGCAGGCCGTCCTCTACCGGGCGCTCGGCGAAAAAGAGCCGGAGTTCGTACACCTCGGCGTCATCCTCGGCCCGGACGGCAAGAAACTCAGCAAGCGGCACGGCGCGGCGAGCGTCGCGGACTATCGGGACGAGGGCTATCTGCCGGAGGCGCTCGTGAACTACCTGGCGCTCCTCGGGTGGAACCACCCGGCGGGCCGCGAGGAGTTCGACGGCCTCGACGACCTGGCGCGAGAGTGGGACCCGTCGCGTCTCGGCGCGAGTTCCGCCACCTTCGACCCGGATCGCCTGCTGCACGTCAACGGACGGCACATCAGGGCACTGCCCGTCGCGCAGTTGCGGGAGCGGGTGGAGCCGTTTTTGGAAGAGCCTCTGCCGGATGGTCGGGGGTTGATCTCGGTAGAAGCCATCCGGGACGAGATGCGAACCCTCTCCGATGCTCCGCGGCTTCTTCGAGAGATCCTCGGCCCCGCGGACCCGGCGGATTTTGCCGGCCAGCTACCTGAGTCGAGCGATACGGTCCTCGCATACGTCCTCGAAGCTCTAGCGAAGCGCAGCATCGAGGACATCGAATCAACCCGCAGCTTCGTCGCGGATCTCAGGTCGTGGGCGAAGGCGCGGGGGATAAAGACGCGAGACCTTCTCCATCCGTTGCGGCTGGCGCTCACGGGGCGAGACCGGGGGCCGGAGATGGCGTATCTTTTCGCGGTGCTGGGGCCGGAGGAGGCGCGGAGCCGGATAGAACGGGCGAGAGAGGCTAGACTACGGGCATGAGCGTGCGCGTGCGGGACACATTGAGTGGCAGGATGGTGGAGGTCGGTCAGAGCGGGAAGGTCGGCATCTACGTCTGCGGACCGACGGTCTACAACCACATCCACATCGGGAACGCGCGGGCGCCGCTATTCTGGGACGTGGTGGTCCGGTATCTGAAGAGCCGGGGCTACTACGTGACCTTCGTCCAGAACATAACGGACGTCGAGGACAAGATCATAGGCAAGGCCAATGAGGAAGGCGTCTCGTGGAAAGAGGTCGTGGACCGCTACACCGACTCCTTCCACGAGCGGCTGGAGAGCCTCGGTGTCGGACTGCCGGACGTGGAGCCGCGGGCCACGGAGCACATCCCGGAGATGATCCACCTGATTGCAGACCTGATCTCATCCGGCCACGCCTACGCTCCGGGTAACGGCGACGTCTACTACGCCGTCGAGAGCTTCCCGCCCTACGGCGCCCTGAGCAAGCAGCGTCCCGCCGAGATGCGCGAGACCGAGAAGAGCGCGACCGGCTACAAGAAGAGCCCGCTGGACTTCGCGCTCTGGAAAGCATCGAAGCCCGGAGAGCCGTCGTGGGAGAGCCCGTGGGGAGCGGGACGTCCCGGCTGGCACATCGAGTGCTCCGCGATGGTCGAGAAGCACCTGCCCGACGGCGCGGACATCCACGGCGGCGGCACGGACCTGCGCTTCCCGCACCACGAGAACGAGCTGGCGCAGAGCGCCGCCGCCCACCCGGACCACACTTTCGTACGCGCGTGGGCGCATCACGGCATGGTCAACTTCGCCGACACCGGCAAGATGGCGAAGTCGCTCGGCAACATCCTGGACGTGGAGCAGGCCGTCGAGCGTCACGGCCGCAACGCCCTCAGGATGTGGCTGTTGCAGAGCCACTACTCGCAACCCATAGACTACTCCGAGGAGATCCTGGAGGAGAAGCGCCGCTCCTATGAGCGGCTGGTACGTCTCTACCGCCAGCTCTCCGCCTCCACGGACGACTCTGAACTCTCCGAGCGCCTGGCCGCCGAGCTACGCGAGCGTTTCGACGCTGCGATGCGTGACGACTTCAATACCCCGGAGGCTGTCGCCGCCCTCTTCGAGGTGGCGAACCGGGCCGGGCGCGAGGTCTCCGCCCGTCCCGAGGCAGCGCGGGAGTTCAAGGCTCTCGCCGCGGCTATCGCCGCGGTCCTGTCCATCTTCGGGTTTGATCTCTCCGAGGAACTCTCGGCGGAGATTGACGGTGTCCGCATCCGGTACGAAGAGGACCCAGGGGAAGAGTTGCTGCGCCGCGTCGCCGGGAGGGAGCGAGCGCGCAAGGAGAGAGATTGGGCCACCGCAGACCGGCTGCGCGACGAGATCCAGGCTGCCGGGTGGTCTGTCGAGGACACCTCCGAAGGCCCGATCCTGAGCCGCCCGTAGGTGAAGCCGGAGGTTATCTACGGTATCCGTCCTGTGGTCGAAGCGCTGCGGAGCGTGCGCCGCAGGGTCTTCGAGGTTCTCGACGCTGTTGGGGACGCGGAGGTGGAGAAAGCCGCAAGGACCCGCGGCGTCGCCGTAAAACGGGCATCCCGTCAACAGATCGAGGACCTCGCGCACGGCGGCGTCCATCAGGGCGTGGCCGCGCGCGTCGAGCCGTATTCGTACTCGGGTCTCGACGAGATCCTGACCGCCCCCGAGCCTCTCGTACTCATCCTCGATGGGGTGACCGACCCTCACAACCTCGGAGCGGTCCTCCGGGTCGCCGATGGAGCGGGCGCGAGCGGCGTCGTGATCCCGAAGGACCGGGCCGTGGGCGTGACGGCGAGTGCGGTAAAGGCCAGCGCCGGGGCGAGCGAGCACGTGCGGGTCGCGCGGGAGACGAACCTGCGGCGGGCCATAGATCGGATGAAGGAAGCCGGTGTCTGGGTATATGCCGCCGGGATGGACGGAACGCCCTACACTAGGCTAGATCTTGCCGGTCCGGTAGCGTTCGTCCTTGGCAGCGAAGGCCGGGGTGTTCGGCGACTCGTGCGCGAGGGCTGCGATGGGGCGGTCTCCATCCCGATGCTCGGGGCGGTCGAGTCCTTGAACGTCTCGGTGGCCACGGCGGTTCTGATGTACGAGGCGCGCAGGCAGAGGGGATGACGTGGCGTCGTACCTGATCCTCGACGCCTACAACATCATCCGTGCCCTCGACCGCTACGGCGAGCGCAACACCGGCGGTTTCGACGAGTCCCGTGAGATGCTGATCAACGACGCGCTCAAGGCTGCGGGCTGGACGGGACGGGTCATCATCGTGGTCTTCGACGCGCACCGCAGTCCGGAGCCCAGGCGAGACGAGTCGCGGGCCGGAGGCGCGGTGCGCGTGATCTACAGTGGCGCGGAAGAGTCGGCCGACGATGTGATCGAACGTCTCCTCGGTACGCTCGACGGCGCGGCGACCGTCTACACCGCCGACTTTGCCCTCCAGCGCACCGCCCTCGCCCGCGGCTCTACCCGCGCTACCCCCAGCGAGTTCCAGGAACTCTTGGACGAGCTGCCGCTACTCATGAGCAGTCCGTCAAAGCCCCGGCGCGTCAGGGTTGGGGATTACCTCTCATCAGATACCCTGCGGGCACTCGAAGAGGTGCGCCGCCGGGCCGAGAGACGCTAGGATATACTGCGATGCTGAGGGCTGATCGCCGGCAGGCGGGCGGCCTGCAAATGCCCGGGTAGCTCAGAGGTAGAGCAGCCGCCTTGTAAGCGGCCGGTCGGGGGTTCGATTCCCTTCCCGGGCTCTGGCTCCGGCTTCGTCCCGGCCTCGCCGGGGGACTGTTGAAAAGTCGGTGGCGTTTGCTACCATAACCGGGCGTTTCGGGGCGCGGTCCTTCGGGCTACCCTGGGCGTGGCCGGGGGTGTGCCCGAGCGGCCAAAGGGAGCAGACTGTAAATCTGCCGGCTTCGCCTACGGAGGTTCGAATCCTCCCGCCCCCATAATCGAATACGCCTCTGTAGCTCAGTAGGTAGAGCACTTCCATGGTAAGGAAGGGGTCACCGGTTCGAGTCCGGTCGGAGGCTCTGGGACCGGGGTATACTCGGTCCACGGCATAGGCGTGGCGGTGTAGCTCAGTCGGTTAGAGCAGCGGAATCATAATCCGCGTGTCGCAGGTTCGAGTCCTGCCACCGCTACTTTCTGGTGTCCGCGCGGAGTTGAGAAAGAGAAAGGAAACTGATGTCCAAGGGCAAATTTGAGAGGAACAAGCCGCACCTGAACGTGGGGACCATAGGGCACGTAGACCACGGCAAGACGACCCTCACCGCGGCGATCACGAAGGTTCTGGCAAAGCGGGTCTCTGACGACCCGGCCAACAAGATCGTCGCTTTCGATCAGATAGACAACGCTCCCGAGGAGCGCCAGCGCGGCATCACCATCGCAACCTCCCACCAGGAGTACGCCACGGCCAACCGTCACTACGCCCACGTCGACTGCCCAGGACACGCCGACTACGTAAAGAACATGATCACAGGAGCGGCCCAGATGGACGGGGCGATCCTCGTGGTATCGGCAGCCGACGGC
>DASSMB010000056.1:0-10441 GCA_035689095.1 Rubrobacteraceae bacterium
CACATCATTCTGGGCCCCTCTGCATCGGGAGCCTGCTCCTCCGTCCAAAATTCGCGGACCTTATCGCTATCTTGGGCAGGAATAATTCCATCCACCCTGAAGGTCATTTTGTCCCTAGGTTCAAGTTCACTTGGCAATCGATCTCGATACTCACCGTGTGACCAAGCCTCAAGGAACTCAAGAACCGCTTTTACGTGAGGATCAGCCGTTTGTTCGGCACAACGACGAGTAAGTTCTATGAAAGCGGCATGCTGCTTCGCCGCTTGCACACTTCTACCAGGATCTCTAGGAATGCCTAAGACGTACTCGCCCTCGTCTGCAAGCAGATCAGCTTTGATGCCCGAGGTTCGCTTGACGCTATGCCGTGGCACTATGATTTCGGTACCCTTCTTGTCCGGGGCAGGAATAAATCCTTCAAGCCTCCCATCCAGCAATAGGACTATGGTCCAGTTGATTCTGAAACTTCCGTAATTCGGAGGTGTAAGCTCCCCTTCCGCCTCCAACCGCTCGGCGTACTCGACGAGCCGGCGCAGTATCATGAGCGCCTCCCCTCATACATCTCCTGTGGGACCCGCAGGACGCCATTCTCCAACCGGGCCTGAAAGAACCGCGGTTGCGCATTGCCCCGGACGACCTCACGACCGTCGGCGCCGTGTCCGGCGTAGGAGACTGCTCCCTTCGCGTCCGGCACGAAGTCCACGTCGAAGAGCATGAGGCCGAGGTCGTCGCTCACATCTATCGCCCGCTCGTTTCCCTCCGGCGGCCCGAAGAACGCGGAGAACTCGCGCGTGCCGAGGTACGGCTGGTTGAAGCATTGGCCGCGCTTGACCCTGCGGCGGAACTGGTCCCGGTACTTGGCTGGATGTTCGCCCGCGTGCGGTTTCAACTCGATATCCGCCCTTATGATGTACGCCACGTCGCGCAGGCAGAGGGTGTGGCGCTGGGCGCGATCGTCGTCGGCGAAGTATCCGCCGCCGTTCGCCGCCCAGGAGCGGGCCGAGCGGTCGGACTGGATGCTGTTCATCTCGTTGCGGAGTATCGAGAAGTGCCGAATGGGGTTGAGGACTTCGATCTCGCGCACCCTCCAGCGAAACTCGGGCTTCCAGAAGATAGCTTCCAGCACGCCCCGCGCGGCGCTCGGTGTCATCACCTCGTAGCTGACCCGCTCCACCCCGAACTCCGGCCGGGTAAAGCACGCGAACTCTCCCCACGCTTTAACCTGTAGCGGCGGTCCGTTGTCTCTCGTCTCCACAACCTCTCCTTTCAGATGACGAGATCTGCGGGGTCCAGGCTCACGTCCTCGATGCCCCGTAGCTCATCGTAGTTGCCATTCCACACGAAGACGCCCTCGGAGATCTCCTCCGTATACTCCCGGCGCTTCTCGAACTCGCGCTCGAACATCGAGACCACGTAAGGCTGCAATCGGCGATGATCGCCGCTCCAGAGGCCCGTGCGCCGGATGCGGCCAAGCAGGTTCTCCAAGGGTTTCCTCCTCTCCTCCTTCGGATAGCGCACGATCACGGGCACGCTGGCGTCGGAGATTAAACGGTAAAGCCGCGCCACCTCCGGGTAGTCGAACTCCCGCCGCAGCTTCTGGATACCTTCCGTATCGGTAGGCACATCTTGATAGAGCAGACGGAAATACTCCCGGAAGATCTCCGGATCGTGCAGGTCGAAGCCGTCTCTGTACAGCATGATCTCCGCTTCTCCAAGAGCAGCGGCATACTCGCCTCGCGGGACTCTTCCCTCCTCCGGCCTGAAGACGACCACCCGCCCGGGCTTTTCCATCTTCCCCTCCCGATTGCAGCGTCCGGCGGCCTGCACGATCCTGTCCAGAGGCCCAAGAGCCCGGAAGACGACAGGAAAATCCAGGTCCACCCCCGCCTCCACCACCTGCGTCGCAATGAGCAAACAAGGCTCGTCCGCTTCCAGCCGCCGCCGGACCTCCGCCAACACGTCTCGCCGATGCGCCCCGCAAAGCAGTGTAGACAGATGTAGGACTGGCTCCCCCTCCAGCTTCTCCAGAAGCGCCAGCGCGTCCTTGCGGGTGTTGAGCACGACCATCGCCTGTTTCTCAGACGAGGCCTCCAGAAGCTGCCGCGCGACCTCATCCCAATACCATTTTTCTTGCGGCGTCTCGTACTCGACGCGGCGAAGCGTCCGAAAGTGTTCGGCGGCACGCTCCGCCGGGACGATATCCTCAATGGACTCGAAGCCCTCCAGGTACTTGCTCCGCTCGTCCAGCGCAGGCTGGGTGGCAGTGCAGAGGATTACCGTAACCTCGTAGCGGCGCACCAACTCCCGCAGCGCGCTCACCGTGGGACCGAGAAGCCCGACCGGCAGCGTCTGGACTTCGTCCAGCACGATCACGCTGCGGCAGAGGTTGTGCAGCTTGCGACACCGGCTCGTTCGGTTTGCGAAGAGGCTCTCGAAGAGCTGCACGGTCGTCGTAACCACGAGCGGCGCGTCCCAGTTCTGCGCCGCGAGCCGCGAACGGGTCCGGATCTCGTCCTGCCGCTCCCCGCTTTCCCCCTCCTCCCGACGAACCGCCGAATGGTGCTCCAGAACCGCGCTCTCTCCCAGTTCCTCAAATATTTCCCGGTAAACACTCGCCGTCTGCTCGATGATCGAGGTGTACGGAACCGCAAAGATCACCCGATCCAGACTATGCTCCACGGCGTGACGCAGCGCGAAAGCCAGTCCGCTCCTGGTCTTGCCGCCCCCGGTAGGCACGCCGAGACGGTAGACACCCTGCGGTCGTTCGCCGGCCTCCACACAAAAACGATAGACTTCTTCCCGAACCTCGTTCACGGTGGTTCGCTCACCCGAGGAAGCCGTGAACGTCTCCCGGTCCCGCTGGAAGACATCCCATAACTGCTCCGGTCGGATCTCCGCACCACGAAGCCGCGCCATCCCAGGATCGAAATGCGTTTCGGTATCCAGGAAATCCGCGTCCACCAGAGCCGAGAAGATCATTCGCTGCAACATCTCCATCTGCAACTCATCCCGAGGCGGGTCCACGAAAAGATCCCGGACATCGCCCCGGAAATCCAGGTCCTCGATCTCCTCCCGCGCAACGGGCACGATGCTTTCGTACTTTTCGCGAACCTCCGACTGTCGCACCGCGTCCCGCAACTTCGATCCGTTCGGAAGCCCGGCATGATGTCCGTAAATGATCGCCGCCAGTGCCTGTAACGAATCGTACGCCAGCACCGCCCCATAGATTGCGTGCGGTGTGCCTTTCGCCGGAGCGGAAGTACTCTCGCGCTTCGCCTTCTCACATTCTCTCAAGTAAAGCTGGAACTCCGGGTTGAACTTCCCGATATCGTGCCAGAGGCCCGCTAGACGAGCCAGCTCGCCCGCACCAAACTTCGCGCCGTTGCCTCGTGCCAGGTCGGCAGTTCGCTTCAGGTGCGAGAGTAGATCATGCCAGTCTCCGTCCTCGACCGGCGTATGAGCGAAGAACCTTGTTTCTTGCATACCCACCTCCCTTGAAAGATGAGTATACATAAGACCTTTGTGACGACCAATACTATTTTTGGCCCTAAGAGACCTGCTCCATCTCCGGCTCCGCGGGCACGGCCGCCGGGCGCGCGTAGTAGAGGCACCTCGGGCCCAGCAACTGCTTTAGCTCGGCGTGCAGGTCGGAGGAGTCTTCGACGGTGGAGATCTTCTCCTCCAGACCGTCATTACTGGCTACCAGAGACAACGGGCTCTCCCCCGGATGCCGCTCCAGAACCTCGAACGCCTGTTGAACCGCCGCCCGCGAGAGACCGACGAACGCGCCGGCGTCCAGGTACATCGGGTCCGGGCCGGGCTCCAGGTGAAGCTCCTCGATCTCCAGCGCCATGATGCGCGGGATGCCCTCCTTCGTCTCCACCCGGCCCTTGACCTTCAGGACCGCGTCCTCCCGCACGCAACTGGCGCAACTGGCGTAGACCCTGGGGAAGACTATGACCTCGGCCAGCCCCCGCGTGTCGTCTAGCTGGAGCATCGCCATCATGTCGCCCTTGCGCGTGGTGTTTGTCCTGACGCTCGTGGCGAGCCCCCCGACCCACACGACCGCGCCGTCGCGGTACCCCTCCAGTTCGGAGACGGTAGTATCCGTGTGCTTCTTGAGTTTGTGGAGGATCGGGCGCAGCGGATGGTCCGAGACGTAGAGGCCCAGCGTCTCCTTCTCCCACTCCAGGCTCTCGCGGTGGTCGTCCTCGATGGGCGGGAACTCGGGCTTCGGCGGCGCGAGCTCCGCCGCGTCGAACATCGAGAACTGGTCCTCGCTCGCGCCCTTGAGGCCCTTCGTGGACCGCTCGACAGCCTTCGCGTGGACGGCCAGCATCGCGGCCCGCGACGGACCGATGTTGTCGAAAGCGCCGCACTTTATGAGCGACTCGACCGTGCGCTTGTTGTAGGTACTGGAGTCCACGCGCTCGCAAAAGTCGAAGATGTCCGTGAACGGACCGCCCTCCTCGCGGGCGGCGATGATCGCCTCGACCGTGTTCTCCCCGACGTTCTTTACCGCGGAGAGGCCGAACCGGATCGTGCCCCCCACCACCGTGAACCGGCGTCCGCTCTCGTTCACGTCCGGCGGCAGCACTTCTATCTTCATCGCCCGCGCCTCCGCGACGTACTGCGGCACCCGGTCCTTGGTGTTCATGACGCTGCTCATCAGCGCCGCCATGTACGCCTCCGGGTAGTGGGCCTTCAGGTACGCTGTCTGGAAGGCGAGGAAGGAGTAGCAGGCGGAGTGGCTCTTGTTGAACGAGTAGCCCCCCGCTTTCTCCATCCAGTTCCAAAGCTCGTCGGCGGCGTCCATAGAGACGTCGTTGGCCGCGCAACCCTCCATGAACTTGTCCTTGAGTGTGGCGAGCATCGCGGCGTTCTTCTTGCCGATGGCCTTGCGGAGCGTATCGGCCTCGCCGGGGGTAAAGCCGCCCAATGTCTTGGAGATCTCCATGAGCTGCTCCTGGTACGCCGCCACCCCATACGTGGGCTCCAGGATGGGCTTGAGACGCTCGTCCAGGTACTTGACGCTCTCCGGGTCGTGCTTGCCGCGTTTGAAGGTGGGGATGTAGTCCATCGGGCCGGGCCGGTACAGGGCGTTGAGCGCCACGAGGTCGTCGAAGCGGTCGGGCCGGACTTCCTGGAGCATCCGCTGCATCCCGCTCGACTCGAACTGGAAGACCCCGAAGGTGTCGCCCCTGGCGAAGAGCCCGAGCGTCTTCTCATCGTCCAGCGGCACCGTGCGGATGTCCGGCTCCTCCTCGCCGCTCTGCCGGATCGTGGCGAGGGTCTCCTCGATGACGTCGAGGTTCCGCAGGCCGAGGAAGTCGACTTTGAGGAGACCCAATGCTTCTACGTCGCTCATCGGGTGTTGGACCATAATGGAGAGGTGCTCCTCTTCTTCGCCCTTCGCGCCAGCCTTCTTCACCGCCTGCAACGGCACGATATCCGTGAGCTTCTCCTCCGAGATCACGACCCCGGCGGCGTGCGTCCCGGCGTGCCGGGCGAAGCCCTCTATCTCGAAGGCGGTGTCGAGGACCTGTTTTGCGGCCTCGTTCTGCTGGACGTACTGGATGATCTCGCGCGCCGCCCCCGGATGCTTCTCCCCCGCAACGTAGCCATCCTCGCCCGGCGTGAGCACGTCGCGCAGGGTCGTCCCGACAGGTTTATCCGGGATGAACTTGGCGAGCTTGTCGGTGTCGGAGTAGGGGTACTGGTAGATGCGGCCGGAGTCCCTGATGGCGGCCTTCGCCCCGATGGTCCCGAAGGTGATGATCTGGGCTACGTGCTCGTGGCCGCCGTACTTCTCCGTTACGTACTTCATGACCTCGCCCCGCCCGCCGACCGAGAAGTCTATGTCCACGTCGGGCATGTTGATCCTGTCCGGGTTCAGGAACCGCTCGAAGAGCAGAGAGTACTGCAAGGGATCGAGATCCGTTATCTCCAGCGCATACGCGACTATTGAGCCGGCGGCGGAACCGCGCCCCGGCCCGACCGCTATCTTCTGGTCCTTCGCGTACTTGACGAAGTCCCACACGATCAGGAAGTAGTCCGCGAAACCCATCTTGCCGATGGTCCCCAGCTCGAACTCCAGCCTCTGGCGCACCTCCGGGCTCTTGGCCCGCTCCCCATAGCGCTTGGCCAGCCCCCGCTCGCACTGCTCCCGGAGGTACGCATCCGCCGTGTAGCCCTCCGGCTTCGGGAAGTTCGGCAGGCGCGTCTTGCCAAGCTCTATCCCCACGTCCTCGACGCTCTCTATGACCTTGATGGTGTTCTCAAGAGCCTCGGGGTGGTCCGGGAAGATCCTCGCCATCTCCTCCACGGTCTTGACGTAGAACTCCTCGCCGCTGAACTTCATCCTGTTCGGGTCGTTGTAGAACTTGCCCGTCCCGATGCACAGGAGCACGTCGTGCATCTTCGCGTCGCTCCTGGTAGTGTAGTGCGAGTCGTTGGCGGCGACGAGCGGTATCCCGTCCTCCCTGTGCAGCTTGATGATTCCCTCGTTCACGCGCCGCTGCTCGGAGATGCCGTGGTCCTGCATCTCCAGGTAGACGGCGTCGAAGATCTCCTGGTACTCCAGTAGGACCTTCCGCGCCTCGTCCGGCCGGCCTTCCAAGATGCGCGTCGGGACCTCCGCCGAGAGACACCCGGAGAGGCATATGATGCCCCTGCCGTGCCGCCGCAGCATCTCCATGTCCACCCGCGGCTTGTAGTAGAAGCCTTCGAGGAAGCCGCACGTCGAGAGCTTCATGAGGTTCTTATAGCCCTCCGCGGTGCGCGCTAGCAGCGTGAGGTGATAGTAGGGAGCGCGGCTGCGGTCGTGGCGGTCGGCGGTGACGTAGACCTCGCAGCCCATGACGGGCTTTATGCCGGCGTCCTTCGCCTCCTTGTAGAACCGGACGGCGCCGTACATGACACCGTGGTCGGTGAGCGCGAGTCCCGGCATGTTCTGGTCTTTAGCGAAGGAGACGAGGTCCTTGATGCGACTCGCCCCGTCGAGCATCGAGTACTCCGAATGGCAGTGCAGATGCGCGAAAGTAGCTCCGCTGACCGACAAACTCCCTCCTCCACTCTTTCGGGGCTTCGGCGGCGCTCCTCCTCGTCGAAGAACGCCGCCGGTCACCTATTCTCCCTATCCATCCTGGACGAGAGCCACTATACGCAACGCGAGAGCACCTTGTCTACCTCACCTGAACCATAAGTTGAGGGCGTATTTGCAGGACTTTTCAGGCCATTTATACGAACAAAGGCTCGTTATTACCGAAGATATTGGGGGACGAGCAGGGTCGAGGTCTACATCTAGACGCTAGAGAAAGCACAGCGATTTGGGACTATTCGTCCGGGTCTTCGTCGTCGTCGCGCCAGAGGATCCAGTTCATCGCGATCTGGGCGGAGAGGACGGCGAAGAGCAGAGCGAATGCTCCCTCTTCGATCTTGTGCAGCCAGGCCGTATACACCACGAGCGCGGCGGAGATGAGGAGAGCGGCGAGGACGAAGACCAGGGTTACGGCGAGCACGAGAGCCCGTAGAACGCGCCGGACAGCCCCGCTGTTGCGGCTGTGGTGACGGGCGTGGGCCGTGCTCTGTGGCAAGGTCAGTCCTTCTTGGAGGTCTTCCCGGAAGCGGTGCTCTCGGACTTCGTGGACGTTGTCTCGGAGGAGCCGGACTTGGAGCCGGAGTCCCCGTTGGTCTTGGCGGCCGGCTCGGCCTTCTTGGAGCTGCCGTTCTTATAGTCGGTGGAGTAGAAACCCGAGCCCTTGAACGAGATTCCGACCGGTTGCAAGACCTTCTTGACCGGCGCGCCGCACTCCACGCACTCCGTAAGAGGGTCTTCGGACATCTTCTGCATCACGTCGAAAACGTGCCCGTTCTCACACTTGTACTCGTAGATCGGCATCCAGCCTCCAGTTCACATACTCGCAACCCGTCGATTATACAACCTCTGGAAGTCGGAAGCCTCTGCGTGGGGCGGCTAGGGCTATCTGCGGCGCGGGTCCAGGTCCTCGGAGTTGAAGTCCTGCTGGAGATGTTCGCGAGCGGCCTGAACCAGTTCCGGGCGGGCGCAGATCTCCTCTACCTCGCCCGGAGAGGCGTTGCGGCGCACGTACTCCTCCTGCACCACGTCCGCCAGGTGCGCCCCCTCGCCTATGCGGTGCTGAATGTAATCCAGCACCCGCTCCTCGCGCTCCGAATGCTGATCTCGGCTGAACAGCCGGTTCCAGAAAGATCTCTCTTCTCTCTCCGTCATACCTCTCCTCTCCTCACCGCTGGCGTTCCAACTGAGCAAAGTCTAGCTAGTCGGCGACCCCGCGTACAGAGCGGCAACCCTCAAGCGCCTTCTGCCAGCCGATCCAACGCCTCCCCTGTAACCCGGTAGACTGTCCAGTCGTCCATCGGAGCGGCTCCGAGCTTCCGGTAGAAACCTATCGCCGGCTCGTTCCAGTCCAGCACCCACCACTCCAGGCGCCCGCAACCGCGCTCCACGGCGAGCCGCGCCAGGTGCGACAGCAGAACGCGCCCGACCCCCGCGCCCCGATACTCCGGCCTCACGAACAGGTCCTCCAGGTAGATGCCCGGCCGACCCAGAAACGTCGAGAAGTTGTGGAAGAAGAGCGCGAACCCTGCGGGCTCTTCCCCGAGATAGGCCAAAAGGACCTCGGCGAAGCGCCGCTCCCCGAACAGCGACCTTCGCAAGTCCTCCCCGGTTGCGGCTACTTTGTGGGAGAGCCGCTCGTACTCGGCAAGCTCCCGGACGAAGGCCAGGATCAGGGGCACATCCTCTTCGGTTGCGGGCCGGACTACGAGATCCGGCACGCCCGGTTACGCCCGAACTCGGGCGCCGATCAGAGACTCCGCGATCTGGACGGCGTTCGTGGCAGCGCCCTTGAGCAGGTTATCGGCGACGCACCAGAACTGGATCACGTCTCCCTCGACCCGCACCCGCCCGACGTAGGTCCCCGGCTCCCCGGCGGCCTCCAGCGGCGTCGGGAAGTCGTTCGCGTCGCCGGAGAAGACGATACCCGGCGCGTCCCGCAGCGCGTCCAGCACTTCCTCCAGCGTCGTCTCGCGCTCCGTCTCGACGTAGACGCTCTCGGCGTGGCCGGTGTGGACGGGGATGCGGACGGTGGTGGCGAAGACTTCCAGGTCCGGGAGGGAGAGAATCTTGCGCGACTCCTCCCGCATCTTGGTCTCCTCCGTCGAGTACCCATCGTCGCCTATGGACCCGATAAGCGGGATGGCGTTGCCGGAGATCTGCTTCGGATACACGTCCTCCCGCCCGTTCTCCAGCGCCTCGACACCGCCCCGACCCGACCCGGACACCGCCTGGTAAGTCGAGACGACGACCTTCTTCAGCCCGAACTCCCGCGCCAGCGGGGCCAGCGCGACGACCATCTGGGTCGTGGAGCAGTTGGCGTTGGCGATGAGGCCGTTGTGACCTTCGAGCGCGTCGGCGTTGACCTCCGGGACGACGAGCGGGACATCGGGGTCCAGGCGGAAGTCGCTGCCGTTGTCTATGACTATGGCGCCGCGGCTGATGGCCTCCTGCGCGAGTTGCACCGCCGCGCCCTTCTCGCCCTCGGTCCCGGCGAAGAAGGCGAAGTCCACGCCCTCGAACGCCTCCGGCTCCGCCACAGCCACCTCGAACTCCTCGCCGGCCAGTACCGACCGCCGGGCGCTCCGGGCGAGTATGCGAAACTCCTTCAGCGGGAACTCCCGCCGCCGCAGCTCGGAGACCAGCCGGTCCCCGACGAGCCCCGCGCCTACTACAGCTACCGTATATCCGTCGCTCATGTCAGTGATCCTTCCCGTCGTCCGGTACAGCCTTGTTCGCGATATCGAGGATGTCCCAGACAACCCCGCTCGCGGTGCGCTCCGGCCCCGCGCCCGGCCCGCGTATGGTGAGGGTAACATCCGAGTAGCGGCGCGTGCGGAGGTCGAAGACGTTCTCGGGACCGTTGATCGGCCCGAACGGGCTCTCGACCGGCTCGTCCACCATCCCGACCTCGACCTGACCCTCTCTCGGGATACGCGCCAGGTAACGCAGCATGTGGTGCTCCTCGACGGCCAGAAGCCGCTCGGCGAAAGCCTCGTCCGCCTCGGGGAGCCGGTGCATGAACTCTTCCAGCGACACGTCCTCCAGGCCCTCCGGGACGAGAGACTGGTAGGGGACTTCCTCCGGTTCGATCTTCCGCCCCATCATCCTCGCCAGGATAATCGCCTTCCGCGCAACGTCCAGGCCCGACAGGTCGTCCCGCGGGTCCGGCTCCGCGTAGTGCAGCGCCACCGCCTCTTTGACGGCCTCCGAGAACGACTTGCCGCCCTCGACGGCGCTCATGATGAAGCCCAGAGTGCCGCTGGGGCTCGCCTGGATCTCCAGTATCTCGTCGCCCGTCTCGATCAACCCTCCGATGGTCGAGATAAGGGGCATCCCCGCCCCAAC
>DASSMB010000057.1:0-12174 GCA_035689095.1 Rubrobacteraceae bacterium
CATGAGAAGGAGGAGTCCATGATCGCCGACGTTACCCGGTCTCTGGGGACCGACTATTACTTGCTGGACGACCTGTTCACGGACGAGGAGCGCGAGGTCCGGGACAAGGTGCGGGCGTTCGCGGATCGGGAGGTCATCCCGGTCATCAACGAGTACTGGGAGAAGGCGCAGTTCCCGTTCGAGCTAATACCGAAGATCGCCGAGCTTGGCATTGCGGGCGGGGCAATCGAGGGCTATGGATGTCCGGGGATGAGCCACACGGCGGCCGGGCTCGTGGCGATAGAGATGTCGCGGGGCGATGGGAGCCTCAACACCTTCTTCGGGGTCCATTCGGGGCTTGCGATGGGGACCATCGCGATCTGCGGCAGTGAGGAGCAGAAAGAGCGCTGGCTCCCGCAGATGGCGCGGCTGGAGAAGATCGGGGCCTGGGGCCTCACCGAACCGGACCACGGCTCCGATTCGGTGATGCTTGAGACGAGCGCCCGGCGCGAGGGCGACGAGTGGGTCATAAACGGCCGGAAGCGTTGGATCGGCAACGCTACCTTCGCAGACCTGGTGATCATCTGGGCGCGGGACGTGGAGGACGGTCAGGTAAAGGGCTTCGTCCTGGAGAAGGACGAGAACGGCGAGCATCACCCCGGCTACACGACGGAGCTGATCAAGGGCAAGATGGGCAAGCGGGCCGTCTGGCAGCCGGACATCTACCTGGAGGACGTCAGGGTTCCCCACGAGAACAAGCTCGAAGGCGCCAACTCCTTCAAGGACACCAACAAGGTGCTCACGGCGACGCGCGGCGGCGTAGCGTGGGAGGCTATCGGGCACGCTATCGCGGCGTATGAGGCGGCCGTGCAGTACGCCAAGGAGCGGGTACAGTTCGGCAAGCCCATAGCCAGCTTCCAGCTCATCCAGAACAAGCTCGCCAACATGCTCGCGGAGATCACCAACATGCAGCTCATGACCTACCGCCTCTCGCAGCTCCAGGAGCAGGGTAAGATGACCGGCCCGATGGCATCCCTGGCGAAGATGAACAACGCCAAGAAAGCCAAGCAGGTCTGCTCCGACGCCCGCGACATCATGGGTGGGAACGGCGTGTTGCTGGAGTACCATGTGGCGCGGCACCTCTCCGACATGGAGATCGTGTACACCTACGAGGGCACGGACACCATCCAGTCGCTCATCGTCGGCCGCGACATAACCGGCATCTCCGCGTTCGTCTAGCGGGCCAGCTTCCGGCTGATCAAGGGTAGGGTCAGGGCGACAATAAGCGCCGGTCGGCGAGCAAATCCCGGCCGGCGCTTTCGCCTTGCCGGTACGGAGCCGCGAAAACCATTAAGCTGATAGCCGGGTGTTGAAAGCTGACAGCTTCTCGACTGAAGGGAGAGACAAATGAAAGCCATCCGGCTGCACGAGATCGAAAGCCCCGATAAGCTCGTCTACGAGGACGTACCGGAGCCGGAGCCCGGTCCCGGCGAGGTCGTCGTCCGGCTGCACAACGCGGCCCTGAACCGCCGCGACGTGTTCGTGACGCGCGGGATGTACCCCGGCGCGAAGCCGGAAGCCCTGCCCGTCACTCTCGGCTCGGACGGGTCCGGCGAGGTGGTGGCGCGCGGCGACGGCGCGGACGGCCCGTCGGAGGGTACCGAGGTCGTCATCAACCCGGCTCTGCACTGGGGGGATGACCCGCATGTACCGGGTAAGGAGTACCGGATACTCGGGCTGCCGGATGATGGAACTTTCGCGCAGTTCGTGAAGGCGCCGGCGGACCACGTGTTTCCAAAGCCCTCGCACCTCTCGTTCGAGGAGGCCGCGGCGATACCGCTCGCGGCACTCACGGCCTACCGGGCGCTGGTGACGCGCGGGCAGTTACAGGAAGGCGAGACAGTGGTCATTCCTGGCATCGGAGGTGGGGTGGCGACTTTCCTGGTCCAGATCGCGGCTGCCCTCGGGGCGAGAGTCTTCGTCACCAGCGGGAGTGACGAGAAGATCGAGAAGGCGAAGGATCTCGGGGCCGAGGGCGGCGTCAATTACGAGTCCGAGAACTGGTCCAAGGAGCTTCGGAGCATGACGGGCGGCGTGGATCTCTCGGTGGATTCCGTGGGTGGCGAGGTCTTCGACACGCTCATCACCATCGCGAAGCCCGGCGGCCGGGTCGTCAGTTTCGGGGCGACGGCGGGTCCCGTGCCGAAGCTGGTGCTGCCCAAGATCTTCCTGAAGCACCTGACCGTTCTGGGCACGGCGATGGGGACCGCTGAGGAATTTGGGGCGATGCTGGACCTCTACCAGGAGCACGACCTGCACCCGGTAATCAACGAGACCTTCCCGCTCGAAGAAGCGACCGCGGCCATGAACCACATGGAAGAGGGCTCGGGCATCGGCAAGATCGTGCTCGACATCCCCGCCTGAGATGGCGGACTACGCGCTGGAGTTTGGATGGCCGGGCGACGGAGGGTTGGGCGAGCGCCTGATCGGGGAGGTCATGAGCGGCGAGAAGACCGCCACCTGCTGCCCCCGCTCCGACTACGAAGAGGACGAGCTTGCGGAGGTGATCTCTAGCGAGGGCGAGGTCCTCGATGTCGTGGACGCTGATGGGAACGTCCGGTGCCGCGTGCGGATGGTCGCCGTCTATGAGACCACTTTCGGACGTCCCGCGCCGGGCCTCGTCCGGGGCGAGGGCTTCGGGAGCGACCGCGACGCATTCCGGCGGGACCACACGCAAGCCTGGGCCGAAGAGATGGAGGAGGAGGGCCACCCGCTCACGGACGACACCATCCTGGTGGTCGAGGAGTTCGAGCTGGTAGAGGAGGAGTAGGCGGTGCCGGGCGCGCCGCCCCCGCCAGTCGGAATGGGTGCTACCCTGGCGGGGTGTATCCCCTGGACATAAAAAGGCTCGCGCACTCACCCGGCAAGCCGCAGACAGGCCGCGGATGCTTCAACACCTGATCCTGGCCCTTCTAGCCTCGGCCGTTGTAGCGGTCGTGCCGGGATACTTCTGGGCCGCGTCTCTCTGTGGCGGGGGCCTCGCCAGCCGTCTCACCTTCAGCATCGGGGTCTCGATCACGCTCGTCCCGGCTATCGCGTTGATACCGGCACGCTTCTTCGGCTTCGGAGTAACGTTGCCAGCGGCCATCTTCTCCGTGCTGTTCGTCCTGGCGTCCGGCCTCGCCGTCTACCTGAAGTCCGGCGCGGCGAAGGATCCGCAAGAGCCCATCGCATCGCCTCCCGCGCCGTTCGGACCGCTCGCCCTGATCCTGGTTCTGGCCCTGCTCGGGCTCGTTCTGGTGGTGCTCTTCGAGATTATCCCCGAGGAACAAGCGATGGTTCCGCTACTGATATTAGCTCTGTTCACCGGGTCCGCGTATCTGATGGAGGGCGGAAACGCCACGCCAGTGGAGCCGTCGGCAGTTCCGCCGGAGAGCCGGTGGAGGTTCCTGCGTGGCCTGGTGTTGCCGGTTGTACTGGCTCTGGTTCTCGCGCGCGGATACCTCGGTCCGGCGCTTCACGACTGGCCTTATCTGCGGGGGACGGACCAGTTCAATCACGGGGTAATGGCTAATGAGATGCTCTCGTCGGGAGCTTATGAGTCGTACCTGGTCTATCCGCCGGGCTTCCACACGGTGATCGCGTGTATATCCCGACTGAGCGGGCTGCGTCCGCTGGAGATCTTCCCGGTCCTCGCCCCCGCTTTCCTGATACTCCCGTGCCTCGCGGTCTACGCGCTCGCCAACCGTCTCTGGGGATGGGGCTATGCGGTGACGGCCGCCGCCTTCGCCGGGCTCCTCCTGAACAGCACGTACAGCAACTTCGCCGAGGCCCGATATCCGAACTTCGTCTCGGCCGAGTTCCTGATGGTCCTAGCCGTCGCCGCCCTGGCGGGGCTCTACGCCGCGCCTTCCATCCGCACGGGGCTGGCGTTCGCCTTACTCGGCTCGTCGGTCGTCCTGGTCCATCCGGTCGGGAGCCTCTACATGGCCCTGCTGCTCGCGCTGGTGAGCGTGCTGCTCCTGCCGTACCTGCTGCTGTACCAGCGGAGGCTCGGCATTACATTGCTTCTCTCGCTGGCGCTGCTAGGCGGGATCTCGGTCCTCTACGCCTGGGATACCTACGACCTGGGCCGGCTGCTCAACGGTCTGATCTCGGGGAAAGGACAGGGCGCGGGCGGCGCGGCGGTCTCGCAGGCCATCGGCACCCAGGAGCCGCTGCCGCTCGCGCACCTGACACAGTCCTTGTCACACCCCGTGCTGTGGCTGGGAGCGATCGGAGCTGTAATGCTGCTGGCCGGACGGAGCGGCCGCGGCCTGCCCGCGGCGCTGTCGAGAGTAACCCTGCTCCTGTGGGGCGGCATCCTGTTCGTCGGGAGCCGCACGGCGATGAGCGGCTTCCCGGAGCGCTTCGAACGCGACCTCGGCGTCCCGCTCGCTCTCTTCGCCGCTCTCGCCGGCGTGACAGCCCTGCGGTCGCTGAGGAGGAGACAGTCGCTGGCGGCATGGGCCAGACCGGTGACCGTCGTGGCGACCGCCGCGGTCGCGGTAGCGCTGGCGCTGGCGGTGGGAGTGCAGGGAGAACGGAACCTGAGGTCTGCGGCGGAGGCAACCCCCCAGGCCCTGATGACTCCGGACCTCGCGGCGGCGGGAGAGTGGCTGCGGAAGCACAACGACGGCGGGAGCATCGTCGCCCCGGCGTACATAGACCGCATCCCGGTGCGGGCCGTGCTCGCGATGGGCGGTTACACGGAGCTACAGACGTACAGGGTGGTGAGGATACGGCTCGCCCGCTCGCTCCCCCCGACCGGCGCGCAGCCGCTCTGGGACGGGCGCTGGCTCCTGCACCACCCGGACGGCGAACGCACACACAACATCATCGAGAAGTACGACATCCGGTACATCGTGCTGCACAAGCCCGACCAGACAATAGATTGGCGCGCGTTCGTGGAGAAGAAGGACCTGTACCGGGTAGTCTACGAGAACGAGAAAGAGATCATCGTCGCCCCCAGGGACTCATCCTGACCGGCCAGACGTTCCAGGTCCACGGAGTAGAGGCTGTAGCGGTCTGTGGGGGCTCCCTTCACCGGCTCGATCCCCGGAATGCTGCGTAGCTGCTTCTCGAGCGGCGAGCCGTCGAAGACCAGCACGTAGTCTACCTTGTAGCGACGCAGGACCTCGATCTTCGGCGCTATCTCGGGCGTAGCGTAGAAGGTCCGCACGTCTATGCTTCCCTGTGGGGCCTTGATGGCTCCGTTCGTGCGCTCCTTGAGCCTTTCCAGGACCGGGAAGAGCAGACCGCCGCGCAGGCTCACCACGTTCACCTTATTGGACCAGGCAGGGATCAGGGTATTCTCCGCGTCCGGCGCCAGCACGACGCTCGGCTCTCTGATATTGTCCCGCATCCAGGGGAATATGGGGTCGAAGCCCAGCCCCACGCCGCCCGGCTGCACCCGGTTCCCCATCGCCAGGTCTCTCGCCCCCGCCACGGCCCACGGCGCCGCCACCGCCATCAGAACTATGACGAGCAGCAGCGGGACTAACCGGGCAACGCGCCCGGTGTAGCGTCCATCCATTCGGGCCTGCGCGAGGCGCACCGCCTCCCACACCATCCAGCAGCAGGTCAACATCGCGGCGAGCGAGAGCGACCACGCTAGACGGTGTAGCTGCCAGGGCAGAACGAAGTGGTCTCCGACATAGGTGGCGATCTGGGGCACATAGTCCACTATCGCCACGAAGACGAGCGTCCCGAGCAGCAACTGGGCCGTCATGCTGCGCCTCATTCGCCAGAGCAGGAATACCAGTCCGGCGGTCAGAGCCACCAGCACCGTCGGGTCGAGCAGGAGGGCCGGGTGCATGATGTACGAGCCGTCGCTGAACTCCAGGATCTTCTTCCTCCAGGGCTTCACGAAGACCATGTTGGCGAGGACCTTCGGGTCCCCGGAGCTTATATCCGAGGCGCGCAGGATGTCCGCGAGCCGCTCACCAGTCGCCGCGACGAGCGCCAGAGGCAGCAGCCCTATGCTCGCGCCCGCGGCGCCCAGGGCCGCAACCTTTGTCCACGCCCCGCGCTCCCGCCAGTTCACCGCCAGATAGACAAGACCGAACCCGGCCATCGCGACGCCTATCATTGCGATGCCGATGGGATGCACGGTAACGACCGCCCAGCACAGTAACCCGAACGCGGCGAGATACCTCCCGCGGCGGCTCCGCAGGAAGAGCACCGCCGCAGCCAGAGCGATGGGCAGGAAGAGGAACCGGGCCGCGAACTTGTCCTCCGCCAGCCGCACGGCGAACTCGCTCCCCGGCGGCAGCACCGAGTCGCTCAACTGGACCAGGAAATACAGCGCGTACAGGCAGCTCGCCAGGACCGCCGCCAACGCGCTCCTGAACAGGGTGCGCGCCAGCGAGTAGAAAGCCAGCAGGCCCACGACCACGAGCGCGGGGTTTAGGTACTTGATCACCATCTCCACCGGGTCCACGCCGGAGACGCGGGCCAGCGCCGCCTGCTCCAGCATCCAGCCGTTGATCTTCAACCGCGCGATCCCCGTCAACTGTCCGAAGTACGGCTCGTACTTCGCCAGCGGCTCGTCCCCCAGGAACGCCCGCACATAGGACAGATAGACCCACATATCGTCGTAGAGGTTCGGGATCTTCGTCCAGGACACGAACGCGAGAGCGGCGGTAAGTACCGCGAACGGCGCCCAGAGAAGCCCGGCCGAGTCCTCCGCCTGGACATCGCTCTTCACGACGCCAGCCGAAGCCCCGACGGCCGCGCGAGCGATCCCCGCTATCAGGAAAGCGGCGACGATGACGCCGGAGAGGATCAGGTACAGGTCGAGGCTCGTGTTCAGAATCAGCATCGGGACGCCGAGGATGCCGAACATCCCGGCGCTGATGGCGAACGCCACCGGAACCAGCGCCGCCCCCGCACTCCACTCCCGCAAGAACCAGCGCGAGATCATCACACCCGGCGCCATAAACAGCGCCACCGCGCAGAGAAAGAGTAACGGAGCCGCCGTGCCGACACCCCGCAAGAGCACCAACAAGAGAGCGGCCAGGAGAGCAAGCGACACAACCCGGAGGTCGGGCGAGCGGAGAAAGCGGATCACACCCTCTCCCCTACGCGCACCGGACACCCCCGGCTCCGCTCCGCGATGCCATTTCATAAGGCTTTAACACTAGCGTCGGTTTCGGCGCACGCCGTACCGGCACACCGGTCCTGCGCGAGATCTCCTTCACGAACATCCTTATGTTGGATACGTCCCGACACCGGCATTATCAACACAGGCGGCACGGAAGTTCAATGCGCATCGGTGCGTTCCACCGCTAAAGATTCCACAGCTCCCGGTAAACGCCGAGCACCAACCGGCGGCATTCCTCCGGTAGATCTCCGAAGCAGATCTCGCGCTTCATCAACCCGTACGGCGGTTCTCCTCGACGCAGCACACCGTCGGACTCCTCCGGTTCCGTCCGCATAGTGAGGTAGCCATACTGACCCGGCTCCTTGAGCGAGTAGAGTCCCGTGAACACTGCGGTATAGCGTTCGGCGGTCACGCCGCCGCTGTCGTAGAGTCAGACGTACAGCGGGATGCCATCCGGTAACAGCCGTTCTTGCCTCGTCCGTAAGCTCATGACGAGATTATGCACGAAGAGAGGGACCGGCGAACCGATCCCTCTGCTGAACTGCCAGCCGGCTGAAAAGCTACTTCACGAACTGCGCGTTCTCCGTGGAGCCGGGCAGGCCGGTGTTCGGGTCCTCGGCCGTGTCGAACTGAGCCTCCTCGGTGGAGCCGGTGAGGGCCGTGGTGGAGGCGGCGCCTCCCGCGACGACCTGGGCGACCTCGTCGAAGTAGCCCGCGCCGACCTCGCGCTGGTGCTTGGTGGCGGTGTAACCGTACTTCTCGGCGGCGAACTCCTTCTGCTGAAGCTCGGAGTAGGCGGCCATACCGCGCTCGCGGTAGTCCCGCGCCAAATCGAACATGCTGTAGTTGAGGGCGTGGAAGCCGGCGAGCGTGATGAACTGGAACTTGTAACCCATCTCTCCGAGCTGCTTCTGGAAGGTGGCGATGTCCTCGTCGGAGAGCTTCTTCTTCCAGTTGAACGACGGCGAGCAGTTGTAGGCGAGCAGCTTGCCGGGATACTCGGCGTGAATTGCATTGGCGAAGGTGCGGGCGTCGTCGAGGTCCGGCGTGGAGGTCTCGCACCAGATCACGTCGGCGTACGGCGCGTAGGAGAGGCCGCGGGCTATGGCCTGATCTATCCCCGCGTTCACCCGGTAGAAGCCCTCCATCGTCCGCTCCCCGGTCAGGAACCTGTGGTCCGCCGGGTCAACATCGCTGGTGATGAGGTTCGCAGCGTCGGCGTCGGTCCTCGCGACGATGATCGTCGGGACGCCCATCACGTCCGCCGCGAGCCGCGCGGAGATGAGGTTCCTGATGCCCTGGGCCGTCGGCAAGAGCACCTTACCGCCCATGTGCCCGCACTTCTTCTCCGACGAAAGTTGGTCCTCGAAGTGGACGCCCGCCGCTCCGGCCTCGATCATTGCCTTCATCAACTCGAAGCAGTTGAGCGCGCCGCCGAACCCGGCCTCGGCGTCGGCGACTATGGGCGCGAACCAGTTAACGGAGTTCTTGCCCTCGGCGTGGTGGATCTGGTCCGCCCGCTGCAAAGCCTGGTTGATCCTCTTGACCACGTGCGGCACGCTGTTGGCCGGATACAAGCTCTGGTCCGGGTACATCTGCCCCGCCAGGTTAGCGTCCGCCGCGACCTGCCAGCCGCTGAGGTATATAGCCTTCAAACCCGCCTTGACCTGCTGCACCGCCTGGTTGCCGGTGAGGGCGCCGAGAGCATTCACGTATTCTTCCGAATGCATCAACTCCCAGAGCCGCTCCGCCCCGAGCCGGGCGAGCGTGTGCTCTATCGTCACCGAGCCCCGGAGCTTCGCCACGTCCTCCGCCGAGTACGGACGCTCTATCCCCGCCCAGCGCTCGCCCTCCCAGCTCTGCTCTATCTCCCTGATCTGCTGCTCTCTGTCCACTACATCTCCTTCTGTAAAAACCATCTACAAAAAACTTGCTTCACGCACATAGGTGCTCACATATGTGCATAGCGTGCGCGCAACATACGTGGCCCACGCTCCGGGGCAGGAGGACGGGGTCCGGCGGCCGGACTGCTCCGCCGCCGGTCCTCGTTGTTATGTCGGTGAGGTAGGGGATCTCCGCTCCTAGTCGAAGTACTCGTAGCCGGGGAGGGTCAGGAACTCGACGAACTCGTCCTGGGTAGAGATCTTGTCGAAGAGCTTGGCGGCTCTTTCGAAGTCGTCCTTCTCCCAGCGCTCCTGGCCGACCTCTTCCTTAATCTTCACCAGCTCCTCGTCGAGAGTCTTGCGGAAAAGTTCGACCGTGACCTCGGTGCCGTCGTCGAGGATGCCCTTGGGGTGGTGGATCCACTGCCACACCTGCGCGCGGCTGATCTCCGCCGTCGCCGCGTCCTCCATGAGGTTGAAGACGGGGATGGCTCCGCGTCCGGCCAGCCAGCCGGCCAGGTACTGCACGCCGACATTGACATTGTTGCGGAAGCCGTCCATCGTGATCTCGCCCTCCGGCACCTCCAGCAGGTCCGCCGCCGAAGGGTTCACGTCGGGGATCTTGTCGAGCTGGTTCGGTCCCGGCATGTGTTCGTCGAATGCCTGCTTCGCAAGCCCGACCATGCCCGGATGGGCCACCCAGGTCCCGTCGTGGCCGTCCTTCGCCTCGCGCGTCTTGTCCTCCAGCACCTTGTTGTTGGCGAACTCGGTCCACTCCGGGTCGTCGGAGCGCGGGATCTGGGCCGCCATTCCCCCCATCGCGTGCGCGCCGCGCTGGTGACAGGTCTTGATCGTCAGGAGCGAGTACGCCCGCATGAACGGGACGGTCATCGTGATCTGGTTGCGGTCCGGGAGGAGCATGTCGTGCTCGCGGAACTTCTTGATGTAGGAGAAGATGTAGTCCCACCGGCCGCAGTTCAGGCCCGAGGAGTGCTCGCGCAGCTCGTACAGGATCTCGTGCATCTCGAACGTCGCCAGGATGGTCTCTATGAGGACCGTCGCCTTGATGGTCCCCTGCGGTATCCCAAGCTCATCCTGGGCCATGACGAAGATGTCGTTCCAGAGCCGCGCCTCCAGGTGGCTCTCCATCTTCGGCAGGTAGAAGTACGGGCCGCTGCCGATGTCCAGAAGCGGCTGCGCGTTGTGGAAGAAGTACAAGCCGAAGTCGAAGATGCCGCCGGGGACCGGCTTGCCGTCCACGATCATGTGCTTCTCGTCCAGGTGCCAGCCGCGGGGACGGGCGATGAGGACGGCGACCTCGTCGTTGAGCTCGTAGTGCTTGCCGCTCTTCGGGTCGTCGAACGTGATGGTGCGCCGGATGGCGTCCCGCAGGTTGATCTGGGAATCGAGCATGTTCTGCCAGGTGGGGCAGTTGGCGTCCTCGAAGTCCGTCATATACGACGGGGCGCCGCAGTTGAGAGCGTTGATGAGCATCTTCCGGTCCGGCGGACCGGTGATCTCCACGCGCCGGTCCTGAAGGTCGTCGGGGATCGGCGCGATCTTCCAGTCGCCCTCCCGGATCTCCTTCGTCTCCGGCAGGAAGTCCGGCATCTCGCCGGCGTTGATCCTCTCCTGCCGCTCGTGGCGCTTCTGCAAGAGTTCATCCCTGCGCCCCGTAAACTCCCGCGCCAGCTTCGCCACGAAAGCGACCGCCTCGGGCGTCAGGATCTCGGCGAACTCATCGGGGATGGGGGCCGAGATCTCGACCCCCTCTCCAAACCGCTGCTTGGTCTCCATAGTTTGTGCGGGCTCCTCTCTGCCTCTCCTACGACTTCCGCTTTAGCGAACGCTAGAGCAAAGCTACTCTAGCAAGCGGCCGCAGGCGGCGCTTGGAGCCCGAGAACCTCTCTAGGCGGCCTGTGTGGCCCGCATCTCCTGCTCGACCCGCCGCACATACACGATGCAACTCGTCGGCACGCACCGCCACCTGAAGAGCACCTGGTACTCCTGAGAATCTATCTGCACCCGCTGCCCGATGGACGGAGCGCCATCCTCGTAGCGCCGCTCGATGATCTCCTCCGTCTGCGGGTCCCTGTACTGTATCGGAATCATATTGCTCTCCTCTCAACCGCTCCTGACTGTGCAAGCAAGATAACAATACCCTTGATATTAGTCCAATTGTTTGCTTGAATCATTGTTATAGGCGAAATTTATATCAGGAGGCAGTGGTGCTGTTCAGGCAGGTGGAGTGTTTTCTGGCGGTAGCGCGGCTGGGGAACGTGAGCCGGGCGGCGGAGGAGATGTTCCTGACGCAGCCGACCCTCACGGCGCGGCTGAAGGGTTTGGAGGATGAGGTTGGGGAGCAGCTCTTCGTCCGGACGAGCCGTGGGATGCGGCTGACGGATGCGGGACGGGAGTTCGTGCCGTATGCGGAGCGGATCGTGGGCGGTTTCGAGGAGGGGCGGCGGCACCTGGAGGAGTTGCGGGGCGCATCGGGGGGACGGCTGATGCTGGGAGCATCGCCGGGCGTGGGGACGTATGCGCTGCCGGGGCTTCTGGAGCGGTTCGTTGGGGCGTATCCGAAGGTATCGGTCTCCGTAAGGACGGGGCACTCCGAGGAGATCCTGGAGATGGTGCTCCGGGAGGAGGTGCAGCTCGGGCTGACGCGGGCAATGAGCCACCCGGAGGTGGAGAGTTTGCAGCTCTACGAGGACGAGCTGGTGTTGGTGGTGGACCCGGACCACAGGTTTACGGCGCGGGGGTCGGCGAGCCTCGCGGACGTGGCGGAGGAGACGCTCATCCTCTTCGACAAAGACTCAAGCTACACGGAGCAGACGCACGCGCTGTTCCGGAACGCGGCCATCCGGGAGTTCCGCACGATGGAGGTGGACAACATCGAGGCGGCGAAGAGGATGGTCGAGCACCGCCTGGGGGTGGCGTTCCTGCCGCGCACGGCGATAGTGCGCAGCGTCTCGTCCGGGAACCTTGTGCTGGTCAACGTCGAGGAGAACCCCTCGCTGAACCGCTCCATCGCGGCCCTAAAGCGCCGGGACGCGCCCGCGTCCGGTCCCGTGGCCGCGTTCCTGGAGGTCGCGGAGAAGATGGGCGAGCAGCGCAGCCAGACCCACCTCTCCCCCGCCCTGACCGCCGAGTTCGAGAACCTGCAGC
>DASSMB010000058.1:0-34779 GCA_035689095.1 Rubrobacteraceae bacterium
TGAGTGAGGGTCCGGTCCTGGGATCGGCTATGCTGGCCGCCGTTGGGGCGGGGATCTACCCGGACATCCAGGCCGCCGCCGACAACATGGTTCACACCGAGCGGACCATCGAGCCGAACCTCGAAGCGCACGAGGCGTACAAGTTCTACCTGGACCGCTATATCGAGACCTATCCGGCGATGAAGGAGCTGATGCACAAGACGGTCCGTCACGAGGCCAGCGGCCACGAGACCGCGGCAAAGGAAGCATAGGATGCGTGATCGGAGGCGTCCACACGAAGGCAACGACGAGGGAGCGAGTGAGGCTGCATGAAGATTGTATCCTGTGCGGGCCGTAAGGTTCGTTTCGATATAAAGGAGGCGGGAAGTTGACGACCGTAACAGTCCTGGGGTCGGGCATAATGGCGACGGCGCTCGCGTGGCCGCTCTCGGACAACGGCCACGAGGTACGGCTGGTGGGGACTCACCTCGACCGCGAGATCGTGGACTCCATCAAGGAGAGCGGCGTGCATCCGAACCTCGACCTCAAGGTCCCGGACGGGGTACGCGCCTACCAGTTGGAAGAAGCCGAGGAGGCTTTCGAGGGCGCGGAGATCGTGATGAGCGGCGTCAACTCCTTCGGGGTGCGCTGGGCCAGCGAGCACCTGGCCTCGCTCCTGAAGCCGGGCGTGATGGTGATCGCCGTGACCAAGGGCATGGACGCCGATGAAGACGGCAACCTCCGGATTCTGCCTGAAGTCTTGGCCGAACAGGTGCCCCAGGACGTGAGAGATCAGGTCTCCTGGTCAGCGATCGTTGGTCCTGCCATCGCCGGCGAGGTGGCCGTGCGCCACGATACCTGCGTGGTCTTCGCCGGCGAGGACGCGGACGCTTTAGAGAAGCTGGCCGCCACTTTCCGCACCGAGTACTACCACGTATGGACCAGCACGGACTTCGTCGGTTGCGAGGTTTGCGCGGCGACCAAGAACTGCTACGCCTTCGGCGGCGGCTTCATGGAGGGACTCCTGGATCGGGAGGGCAAGACGGACGCGAGGTACCGCAGGTACAACTACGGCGCGGCTCTCTTCGGGCAGGCGACGCGGGAGCTCGGGCAGTGGATGGAGCTTCTGGGCGGAGACCCGGAGACGCCCCACGGGCTGCCGGGGGTCGGGGACATGTTCGTCACCACCATGGGCGGACGAAACGTCAAGGCGGGCCGGTTCGTCGGCGCGGGCGTGCCGTTCTCGGAGGTACGCGACGAGAAGATGAAGGGTGTGACGCTTGAGGGGGTGGCGGCCATAGAGGTGATCGGCGGCGCGCTGCCGAAACTGACCGAGCGCGGGGTGGTCGCCGAGGAGGATTTCCCGCTGTTACGACATCTTTACGAAGTGGTCGCCCTGGACAGACCCGTGGACATGCCCTGGAGCACGTTCTTCGGCGGCGAGGCTTAGAAGCTAGAGAGAAGGGATAAGGCTATGAATCGCGAGAGTTTGCTGCAACACGTCGGAGAGCGTCCGTTCGACCTAATCGTGATCGGCGCCGGCATCAACGGCGCCGGCATCGCCCGCGACGCCGCCATGCGGGGCCTGCGGGTGCTGATGCTCGACAAGGGCGACATCGCAAGCGGGACCACCCAGTGGGCGACACGGCTCATCCACGGCGGCCTGCGTTACCTGGAGCACTACGAGGTGCCGCTGGTGCGCGAGTCGCTAGCCGACCGGGAGATACTACTTCACATAGCGCCGCACCTGGTCAAGCCGCTCAAGTTCACCGTGCCGATCTATGACCGCTCCAGCCGCGGGCCCGGCATGATTCGTCTGGGCATGATCGGCTACGACACGCTCTCTTACGACTCCAGCATGCCCCGCCACAAGATGCTCTCCCGCGAGGAGGCCCTGCGCGAGTACCCGGGCCTGAACCCCGAAGGACTCAAGGCGGCGGCCACCTACTACGATGGACAGGTCGAGTACGCCGAGCGTATAGCGGTGGAGAACGCGGTTTCGGCCGTTCAGAATGGCGCGGTGGTGATCACCTACGCCGAGGTGAAGCGGTTGCTCTTCGAGGACGGCGGCTCCCGCGTAGCGGGGGTGGAGTTCGAGGATAAGCTGGAGGGCGGCGTGTATAGCGTCCGCGCGCCGGTGACGGTGAACGTGGCCGGGCCGTGGGTGGATAGGGTCCTGGGCGGCTCCGGGGCCGTCAGCGTCGAGACGCCAGGGAACGGCGCGAATGGGGATTCCGGGGGCATGATCGGGGGCACGAAGGGCTCGCACATCATCGTGGACCCGTTCCCCGGAGCGCCGAAGAACGCCATCTACGTCGAGGCGAGGAAGGATGGGCGGCCGTACTTCATCGTGCCGTGGAACGAGCGCTACCTCATCGGCACGACCGACCTGCGCTACAGGGACGACCTCGACTACGTGTCTGCGAGTGAGGAGGAGATCCAGTACCTCATAGACGAGACGAACTACGTGATCCCGGATGCGCACCTGACGCGGGACTCGGTGCTCTTCACCTACTCTGGGGTGAGGCCGCTGCCCTCCGCGCCCGCGGGCTCCGAGGGCTCCATCACGCGGGCCCACGTCGTCTACGACCACGCGAAGGGTAAGTCGGTGGCCGGGGGGAGGATCAAGGTCTCCGGCGGTGGCGGTCCACGCGCCGAGGGTCTGCTCTCCATCGTCGGCGGCAAGCTGACGACCTACCGAAACCTCGGCCGTCAGGCGACGAACGTCGTCTACAAGAAGCTCGGGGCCAAGCCTCCCAAGAGCGCGACGGACAGGATCCCGCTTCCCGGCGGACGGACCCCGGACTTCGCCGCTTTCACCGAGGAGTTCAGGAGCAGGAGCGGCCTCCCCGACGTGCTCGCCCGGCGGCTGATCAGGCTCTACGGAGCCCGCGCCTACGACGTGCTCGCCGAGGCCGGGGACGACTCCTCTCTCAGGGAACCGCTCGTCTCTCCGCCAGCCGTGGAGACCGGCCTGATGGGTTGCGAGGTCCTCTACGCCTTCCGCCAGGAGATGGCGCAGAAGCTCTCAGACGTGCTGCTCCGGCGGACGATGGTCGCGTACGGTCCGCAGGTCGCCCTGGACGTTGACGAGGCCGCGGCCGCGGTCGCGGTCAAGCACCTCGGATGGAGCGAGGAGCGCGCTAAGAAAGAAGTCGCCGAGTACCGGGAGTGGATCCAGCGCTACACGCCCAAAGCGCTCCGGGAGCGCGAGGGAGCCGGGGCTCCGGGAAGCGCGGAGTAGAGGTCGTGCGCTCCGCGAGGTTACGCGCCGCGCACCGGTTCGGGGGAGGTCTGGCATGATCTCCGCCGTACTTTTCGACCTGGACGGTACGTTGTTGGAGACGGAGGAATTGAAGGGCCTCTCATACGCCCGTTCCGTCACCGAGCTACGCCCCGATGTCGCGGAAGAAGACGTGATGTCCGCCTACGCCGACGACCTGGTGGGACACTCGCGCCAGGAGGTCGCCACGGACCTCATGCGACGCTTTCAGTTGGAGGAGGCGGCCAGGGGACGTATGGATGAGTTCGGAGAGGAAGAGCCGTGGCGTGTGCTCGTGAAGATCCGTCTCGGCGTCTACGAGGCGCTGCTAGAAGACTCCGACCTGCTCCTCGAAAAGCGATACCCGCACAACATAGAGATGCTGCGGGAGTTGCGGCGCGAAGGCTACCCGACGGCGTGCGCCACCATGTCCCACCGTTACCAGGTCGAGCGCGTGCTCTCCGTGCTCGACCTCGAAGACGCCTTCGACGTGGTGGCGACCGCGGACGACATCAAGCGTGGCAAGCCCGACCCGGAGATAGACCTGCTCGTCGCGGAGAAGATGGGCGTGCCGCCGGAGGAGTTCCTCGTAATAGAGGATTCTCCCGCCGGGGTGAGGGCGGCCCTGGCAGCCGGGATGATGGTCGTTGCCGTGCCGACCAAGCTAACCGTGCGCGGGGTGCGCGCAGCGGGCATACTGGAGCCGCGCTGGGTGGTTGAGGACCCCGAAATGCTGCCCCGCGTAGTGCGCCAGCGTATAGAAGAGGCCGGGGGAAGGTCGGAAGGGGGCTGATGACTGGAAATCCCACAAGCTCATCAGCGGACTCGCAACCTGTACCGCGCCGTTCCGGCGCCGGGCTGGAAGCAGACCGCTTCGAACGCGACGATATGAAGACGGTATAAAGCAAGGGACCACGCCGCCTGGAACATAGGAGGTCAGAACATGCGAATCGTTCAGTTGTCGGACATACATACGGGAACGCCGCTCTTCCGGCCGGACTTCCTGCAGGCGGCGATAGAGGAGACCAACGCGCTTGAGCCGGACCTGGTGGCCGTGGCCGGGGACCTCACCACAGAGGGATACAGGTGGGAGTTCGAGGAGGCAAAAGGATACCTGGACCGCATAGAGTGCGAGAACGTCGTCGTGATCATGGGCAACCACGACGCCAAGAACGTCGGCTACCGGCATTTCGAAGACTTCTTCGGTCCCCGGATGCGCGCGATGACGGTCCCCATCCCGGACGGCGAGGCAAAGGTCGTGGCGCTCGACTCCAGCAAGCCGGACCTCGCCGAGGGTGAGATCGGCCGCGAGCACTACCCCTGGATCGACTCCGAGTTCCGGGGCTGGGACAGGGGACCAAAGATTCTCGTCGTCCACCATCACATCCTCGCCGTCCCCGGCACGGGACGCGACCGGAACAACCTGCGCGACTCGGGAGACATAATGGCCGTGTTGCGCGAGCTGGAAGTAGATATGGTCCTCGCCGGACACCGGCACGTTCCATATGTCTGGAGCATCTCCGGGGTGAGGATCATCCACTCCGGCACGGTGTCGAGCATGCGGGTCCGCGGGATCATCCCCCCCTCCTACAACGTAATAGATTTCGGTCCCGACAAGGTCGAGGTAACGCTGCGGCATCCGGGCGGCGAGCAGGAGCCGCTCGCCAGGTTCTCGCGCCGGGCGGTCACGACCAGCGAGATCTACCCCGAACTCGACCGCTTCGTCCGTTACGACGAAGTGCCCGTGTAGAGCAACCGTCTGTATGAAGATCATTCCGGGCCGGTCCGAAAGAGGAGGAGATAATGCCTAGAGAGATCGGCGATCTGCCGCACGCCATAGAGAACGAGGGCGAGCTGGAGCAGCGCCTGGCCGGGAAGCGCCTCGCCGTCTTCCTCGACTACGACGGGGTGCTCACTCCTATCGTTGACCGCCCGGAGGACGCGATCATCTCCGAGGGCATGCGGGAGGTTATCAGCAACCTCGCGGAGCGTTGTCCCGTGTGCGTGGTCAGCGGGCGGGACCGCCAGGTGGTGCAACAACTCATGGGCCTCGAAAACCTGATCGTCGCCGGCAGCCACGGCTTCGATATCTGGAGTCCCGGCGAGGGGACGATCCAGCACGACGCGGGCGCCGGGTTCGAGGACCTGCTCGAAGACGTCAGGGACTACCTGCAGAGTGAGGCCGCTCCGATAGAAGGCTCCTCCATCGAGACGAAAAAGGCTTCGGTGGCGATCCACTACCGCCTCGTCGCGGAAGAGGAGCGTCCGAAGATCAAGGAGATAGTAGACAGCCTGCTCGAAGAGCGTCCCGACGAGTTGAAAGTAACACCCGGAAAGATGGTCTACGAGGTCCAGCCGAAGATAGACTGGCACAAGGGCAAGGCGGTCCTCTATTTGCTGGAAGCCCTGGATCTGGACGGCGACGACGTGATGACCATGTACCTCGGTGACGACGTGACGGACGAGAACGCCTTCGAAGCTCTCAACGAGACCTCGCCGAAGGGGATAGGCATCTTCGTCGGCGAGGCGGACCACCCGGAGGTCGTAGGGCGGACCACCTCAGCGGACTACATCCTGTACACTGTGCCGGAGGTGGAGACGTTTCTGGATGGGCTGGCGCGGTAACGGCTGGGCGAGGGCCGATGACGGGCGGCGCGGAAGAAGCCAACGTATAGGGGATATTGTGTACCGGCTTCCATCAAGGCAACAGAAGCAGGTAAACGGTAGGGGTGGGCCCGGTGGCCGGGCTGCAAACGGGAAATATCAGGGTGAAGATCGGGTAGAACGGTGACGTTTCGTCTCACGGTTGACCATGAGGGACAGGGAGGACAGGCATGACGAACTGGACGCTTTCCTACGACTACTACGACCCGGAGGAAGAGGGACTGCGCGAGGCGATGTCCTCGACCGGCAACGGCTACTTCTGCACGCGGGGCACTGCCCACTGGGCTGACGCGGACTCGGTTAACTATCCGGGCACCTACGTCCACGGCGGCTTCAACCGCGAGACTACGATCATGGCCGGAAGGCCCGTTCTGAACGAGGATTTAGTCAACCTGCCCAACTGGCTCGTCCTGAAGCTCCGTATCGAAGGGGACGGAGAGCCCATAGACTTCGGCAATGTCGAGATCCTCTCGTACCAACACGAGTACGATATACGCAACGCGACCCTGACGCGCAACCTCAGGTTCCGGGACCGGGAAGGGCGCGAGACATCTCTGGAGAGCCGGCGCTTCGTGAGCATGGCAGACATGCACCAGGCGGCTATCGAGTGGAAGATCACGCCGGAGAACTGGTCGGGCAAGGTGGAGATAATCACGGCGGTGGACGGCCGGGTCACCAACGGAGGGGTCGCCCGCTACAAAGAGCTGGAAGGCCGCCATCTGGACCCGGTATCGCCCCGGACGTTCGGGCCCGAGATCATCGCCCTGCTGGTGCGTACCCGCCAGTCGCGCATCTACGTAGCCGAGGCGGCGCGCACGCGCGTCTACGGAGAGAATGGCATGATCTCCCTTGACCGCGACCTTCACCAGATGCAGGACTACATACATCAGGTCCTGGGCTTCGACGTAGAGGAGAAGTCGACTGTCCGGGTGGAGAAGATGGTCTCCTTCTACACCTCGCGCGACCACGCCATAAACGAGCCGCTGTCCAACGCCGGGCGGGCGGTCATGCGCTACGGGACGTTCGAGGAGGCCTTCGAGCAGCACGCGCGCGTCTGGGATGAGTTGTGGGACGCCTGCGACATGAAGATCCCGGGCGACGACCGGGTACAGCTCCTGGTGCGCCTGCACATCTCGCACATCCTGCAGGTCTGCTCCCCGCACACCGCCGACCTCGACGCCGGGGCTCCCGCCCGCGGACTCAACGGCGAGGCCTACCGCGGACACATCTTCTGGGACGAGCTCTACATCTACCCCTTCCTGAACTTCCGGCTGCCCCAGATCACGCGCGAGCTACTCGTGTACCGTTACCGGCGCCTCGGCGAAGCCCGCGCGGCGGCCAAGGAGGTCGGCTACAGGGGAGCGATGTACCCGTGGCAGAGCGGCTCCGACGGCTCGGAGGAGACCCAGAAAGTGCACCTGAACCCCAACTCCGGGAACTGGGACCCCGACCTCAGCCACCGGCAACGGCATGTCGGCGCGGCCATCTTCTACAACATCTGGCACTATTACCAGGTGACGGGAGACATGGAGTTCTTGATAGACCACGGGGCGGAGATGATGCTGGAGATCGCCCGCTTCTGGTCATCCATCGCCCACTACAACGATGAGCGGGACCGGTACGAGATCCACGGCGTCATGGGGCCGGACGAGTTCCACGAGAAGTATCCCGGTTCCGAGGAGGAAGGACTCAGAAACAACGCCTACACGAACGTGATGGTCGCCTGGATCTGCGAGAGCGCCCAGGAGGTCTTGAAGATGCTCCCCGAGAAGCGCCGGGATTCCCTCCGGTCAAAGATCGGGCTCTCCGACGACGAGGTGGAGCTGTGGGGCGAGATGAGTCACAAGATGTTCGTCCCGTTCCACGACGACGGCATCATCAGCCAGTTCGAGGGCTATGAGAACCTTGAGGAGCTTGACTGGGACGCCTACCGGGAGAAGTACGAAAACATCCAGCGCCTCGACCGCATCCTGAAGGCCGAGGGCGACGACCCGGACCGCTACAAGCTAGCCAAGCAGGCCGATACCTTGATGCTGTTCTTCCTGTTCCCGGAGGACCAGTTGAAGCGGCTGTTCGAGCGGCTCGGCTACGACTACAAGCCCGATACGGCCCGCAAGAACATCGAGTACTATGCGCAGCGCACATCCCACGGCTCCACCCTGAGCTTCATCGTTCACGCGGCCATCATGGCCGACCTCGACCCGGAGAGTTCGTGGAAACGGTACATGGTCGCGCTGGAGAGCGATATCGGGGACGTGCAGGGCGGCACGACGCGAGAGGCGATCCACATGGGCGTGATGGCCGGCACGCTGGACCTCCTGCAGCGGGGATACATGGGGACCGAGATCCGGGACGGCGTCGTCCACTTCGCGCCGAAACTCATCAAGAAGCTCGAAGGGTTGTCGTTCCCGATGCGTTTCCGCGAGACTCCCATGGAGATTACACTAGAATCCGGCAAGCTGGCGGTGGCGGCGCACTCCGACGGCCTGAACCAGTGCATCAAAGTCGGCGTTGGTGACACGGTCCAGGAGATAAGAGCCGGCGAGAGCCATACGTTCAGCATCTAGCCACATTCGGACAGAAGCAAAGCGGCAGCCTGCGGATAACTTTGGCAGGCTGCCGCCGAGGATCGGGCGTTAAAGAGGAGCAAACCATGAGGGTAATCACCGCGAAAGACATGCAGACCGGGCGCGGCCCCGACGACTGGTCCCGAAGGTCAGATCCTGCACGCCATCACCGGCACCTGTCGCGCCGCAAAGGAAGGTGAATCGCCCGTCGAAGTCGGCCCCGGAGGAGTCCTCTACTTCGCCCCTGACAGGAAACACTGGCACGGCGCCACCTCCGAGACTTACATGATCCACCTCGCCGTCAACGTCGCCACCACCACCGACGGCGGCACCGACTGGCTGGAGCCCGTCACGGACGAGCAGTACGGCGTCTGACCGGAACGCTAATCCGCCAATCTATTCGGGCCGGGATCTCTCCTGATTTAGACGTTCTCCTCCCGCAGAGGCAGGTTCTCTTTACGGGCGAAAGTGAAGGTTGCCTGCGGATCGCGGGCGGAGAGTCGTCCGCCTTCGACCATGGTGTAGCGCAGCAGGTATCCGCCGATCAGGACCAGGACCGAGGCCAGCAGGCTTCTGGAGCGGCTTTCGCGTCCGGAGAGTAGCGCGAACGGGGCGAGGAGCCCCCCGATGAGAGTGCCGCCCACGAAGAGCGGCCCGAGCTTCTTCGAGAAGAGCGGCTTCCCCCACCGGCTCATCCGGATCAGGGACGCGGCCAGAAGACTGCTCTCGACGACCAGCGCAATCCGCTCCGCCTTCCGCAGGGACTCCAGCGTCCTCCGTTCCCCCCAGTCACCGAGGTGCAGGACGAGGGAGATGGCCGAGAGCCCCGTGGAGAGCGCCGAGGACAGGAAGGTCGGTCCCATCAAGACGGCGTTGCGGGCCCACATCGGCACCGAAGTCGTCGCCAGGAGCACGCCCGTATACGCGCCGACGAAGTACCCGAACGGGAGAGCCAGCAGGGACATGAGCCGATCCGGGATGGCTCCCGCGAGCCGGGCCGCGAAGTTGTCGCGTCCGAGGAGGCCGTCCTCCGCGGCCTGCGCGGTGGCGACCAGGCCGCTCAACCCGCCGAACACCGATAAGGCCCACGAACCCATGCTCATCGGCGAGCGCCACTTCACTATGCGCAGCATGTTGTAGAAGCGCTCCGGGCGTCCGAGGTCCATGATCAGGAGTACCGGGCTCAGAAGCATCGTCACCAGCGTCGTGTAGCGGCCCGCGCGCAGGAACGCCTGGTCTTCGACGCCCACCAGGCGGGCTATGGTCGTGACGACGTGGGCCCCGGCCCCTATCCCGCCGAGCCAGAAGTACAACGGGATCTCCCACGTCCAGGTGTGCTCTTTTATGGGAGGGATGCCGTAGTAGTCATTGTCTTTTCTCTGCGGATCGGTCTCCGGGTGATGGGAGGTCTCGACCTGACCGTTGCGCGACGGGCGAGTCTCTTCTCTAACGTCCGTCATCTGGCTCCCCTCTCTAGCGCTCCGAACGCGAACGCCACGACCGCTCCGAGGACCCCGGCGGTGACGATGCTCGCGACGCTGGCCTGGTGGACTTTGTCCTGCGGCAGGAACGGGTGGCGCGGCAGGTTGTACGTCTCCGGCTCGTCCATGAGGATGAACTTGGAGTGGTTGCCCCCGATACCGCCGGTACCTCCGACCTCGGGCGTGCCGTAGATATACGCATTCGTGTAGCCCTTCGCGTGAAGCTCCGCCACGCGCTCCTCGGCCCTGACCTTTAGATCTTCGACCTCGCCGAACTGGATGGAGTCGGTCGGGCAGGCCTTGGCGCAGGCCGGCTCCAGACCGTCCTTCTGCCGGTCGTAGCAGAGCGTGCATTTGAAAGCCCGTCCGTCGTGCGGGACGCGGGTTATGACGCCGTAGGGGCAGGCCGAGACGCAGTAGCCGCAGCCGTTGCAGACATCGGGCTGGATGTACACGTTATCGAACTCGTTGCGGATGATCGCGCCCGTCGGACACGCCTGCTGGCACGGCGCTTCTACGCAGTGCTTGCACACGTCGCTCATGAACGACCAGCGCCCCAGAGCGTCGATCTCCGCGCCGCCCGGTAGCTGCTCCTTCACGTCCTCGGCGAGAGCGACGAGGTCCACGTCCCCGGTTAGACGGCGCTTGCGCGGGTTCTCGATGAAGGCGACGTGTCGCCAGGTGGTGCCGGAGAGTTGCTTGGTGTTGTCGTAGGAGTCGCCGGTCAGTTCGTAGCCGTCGGCGGGGAGCTGGTTCCACTGCTTGCAGGCGACCTCGCAAGCCTTGCACCCGATACAGACCGTCGTGTCGGTCAGGAATCCTGTAGCCACTAGCCCTTCCCTTCTAGTACTTTGCGCCGGATCTCTTCGACGGGCGCCGCCGGATCGCTGCTGATGCGGAACATCTTGTGACCCAGGGCGACACGCTGGGAAGAGTAGAGCCTGTCCACCATCCCCGTCCCCAGGTTGTAGTAGACGCCGGGTTTGAGGACCCTGGCGCTCCTTATGGCCTTCAGGTTCTTCCTGGCGGCATCGGGATGGTCGATGAGCCACACCCCGAGGTCCATCAGGTCTTGCTCCATCATCTCCCGGTGCGAGGTCTCGGCCCGGTAGGTAGAGCTGGTCGTATCCTCCGGGGTAACGCGCGTGCCTCTCGGGGTCCTCACAGAGTCGCTCACACGCGCCCCGCTTCGAGGTTCGCGGTAAACGCTTTGGCTTCGTGGATGGCGACGTTCGGTTCGAGGGAGACCGGGATCAGGTCGTTCACCACGTCGCCCTTGACGAGCCCGTTCGGTCCCCAGTGATACGGAAGTCCGATGGTGTGAAGATCCCTGCCCTCGAACTTGTAGACCGGGATGCGCTCGGAGACGAGGGCCTTGCAGTGAATCTTGCCGCGGCTCGTCGAGATGGTAACCCAGTCGGTGTTGCTCACGCCCTTCTCGGCGGCGAGCTCCGGGCTGATCTCGCAGAAAAGCTCCGGCTGAAGCTCGGAGAGCCAGGGGATCCAACGACTCATAGCCCCACTGGTGTGATGCTCGGTGAGCCGGTAGGTCGTGACCACGTATGGGTAACGCGGGTCCTCGGGCGGGTTGTACGGGTTGTCGGGACGGTCGAAGGTCTTGGCTACGGGGTCGTGTTGGACCTTGTCGTAGATCAAGTTCGGCACCGGCGACTCTACCGGCTCGTAATGTACCGGCAATGGCCCGTCCTTGAGCCCTATCGGTGCGAAGAGCCAGCCCTTGCCGTCGCCGTTGAGGATGAACGGCCCGTCTCCGGGGAGGGCGTCCACCCCGCGGGCGTCTTCGTCCGGGCGGTAGGAAGGCGGCTTGTCAGCCTGGAAGTCCGGCACGTCATCGCCGACCCACTTGCCCTGATCCTGGTCCCACCAGACGTATTTTTTGCGTTCGGACCAGGGCTTGCCATCCGGGTCGGCGGAGGCGCGGTTGTAGAGGATGCGGCGGTTCGCGGGCCACGCCCAGCCCCACTCCGGTGCTACCTGGCTCTGCTCGGTCCAGGGCTTGCGGCGGCGGGCCTGGTTCACGCCGTTCGCGTAGACGCCCGAGTAGATCCAACCGCCACTCGCCGTAGAACCGTCGTCCTTTAGCTCCGCGAAACCGCCCACCGGCTTGCCATCGGCCACGGTGTAGCCGTTGATCTCCTTGAGGATGCTCTCGATGCTCGGCTCCTCCCGCTCGCCCTCGACCGGGTAGTCCCACGTCATCGCATTGATGAGCGAGTCGCGCGGCTCGGTAGATCCCTTATAAAGCTCCTTCATCCTGCGCCCCAGGTGGTAGACGAACCAGGCGTCCGAGCGGGCGTCGCCCGGCGGCTCGACGGACTTGTCGTGCCACTGGAGCATCCGCTGGGTCTGGGTGAACGAACCCTCCTTCTCCGCGACCAGCGCCATCGGGATGAAGAAGGTCTCCGTGCCGCACTCCTCCGGCTTCACACCGTCCATCTTCCAGGTGGTCGCCGTCTCGACCTCGTAGGCGTCGAGCACGACGAGGAAGTCGAGGTTCCGCAGGCCGTCACGCGCCAGCTTCGCGTGCGGGCCGCCGACCGCGAGGTTCTGCCCGAAGATGAAGGCCCCCTTCACCCCGCCGTCTTTCATCTCCATGATCGTCGGATAGTAGGAGTGATCTCCCGATAGGCGCGGGAAGTGGTCGAACAGCTCGCCCTTCTCCGCGTCGAACGCCTCGCCGTACCAGGCCTTCATCTGGCTCGTTATGTACTTCGGGAAGTTCGACCACCAGCCGCTGTTGGCGGTCTCGTTCGTCACGTACTCGCGCCAGGTATCGTGCTCCTTGTTCACGTCCGGCATCGGCAGGTATCCGGGGAGGATGTTGTAGAGGGTGGCGATGTCCGTGGAGCCCTGGATGGTGGCGTGGCCCCGGAGCGCCATTATGCCGCCGCCCGGACGTCCGATGTTGCCGAGCAGGAGCCACAGTATGGCCGCCGTGCGGATGACCTGCACGCCCTTGGAGTGCTGGGTCCAGCCGACCGCGTAGCACAGCGACGAGGTCTTCTCGCGACCGGAGTTCTCGCAGAGCGTCTCGGCGACTTCGAGGAACGCCTCCCTCGGCGTCCCGCAGACCCGCTCGACCATCTCCGGCGTGTAGCGGGCGAAGTGGCGCTTGAGGATCTGGAAGACGCAGCGTTCGTGCTGGAGCGTCATGTCCCTGGGACGCTCCATGCCGGGGTGCATCTCCCCGCTCTCGCCCTGTCCGGCCTCACCCAGTAGGCTGCCCTGGCTCCCGCCCACGGCGGCGTAGTCAATCGGCATCCCCTCGTAGCGCCAACTCGACGGATTGTACTGTTTCTTCTCCTCGTCCCAGCCGGAGAATAGCCCCGAGGCGTTCGCGTCCTCGAAGTCCTCGGTGATGATCGTGGCGGCGTTCGTGAACGCCTTGACGTACTCCTCGAAATACCTCTCGTTCTCCAGCACGTAGTTTATGAGACCGCCCAGGAACACGATGTCCGTGCCGGGCCTGAGAGGCGCGTAGATGTCGCACATCGCCGAGGTGCGGGTGAAGCGCGGGTCCACGTGGATGAGCTTCGCGCCTTTCTTCTTGGCGATCATGGGGTGGCGGAAGCCGACCGGATGAGCCTCGGCCATGTTGGAGCCTTCGATCAGGATGCAGTCGGCGTTCTGCAGGTCCTGGAGGTTGGAGGTGGCTCCGCCCCTACCGTACGTGATGCCCAGACCGGGCACCGTGGAGCTGTGTCATATTCGCGCCTGGTTCGTAATTCGCACGAAGCCTAGAGTGTGGAAGAGCTTGGTTATGAGGTAGTTCTCCTCATTGTCTATCGTCGCGCCGCCGATGGAGGCGACGGCCATCGAGCGGTTGAGCTTCTTGCCGTCGGCGTCTTTGTCCTCCCAGTGCTCGTCGCGGGTCTTCCTGAGGCGAGCGGAGATCATGTCCATCGCCTCGTCCAGCGAGAGCGTCTCCCACTCGCTCGCATACGGCCGGCGGTACATGACCTTCGTCTTGCGGTGCGGCGAGACGTGCATCCCGAACGTCGCCGAGCCCTTCGGACAGAGCGCTCCGGCGTTTATGGGGCTGTCCGGGTTGCCCTCGATGTCTATGATGCGCCCATCGCGGTGGTAGACGAGTTGCGAGCAGCCAACCGCGCAGTACGGACAGACGCTCACGGTCTTCTCCACGCCCTCCTCGGAGATGCGCGACCGGATGTTGCGCGTCACCGGGCTTATCGGGTGCTTCACCGTCATCCCTACATGGTTCCGGATCTTCGTCCAGATACCATCTTTCTCCGTGAGCTTGAAGAGCATGCCTGTCCCCTTCTGCGCGAACGATTCTGTTGTACGGATTTCCCTCTACCAATTCTAACCGTATTCACCCTGGCGCGAAACCACAGGATAACTTACGATCCAGATATGTTTGCTGCCCGGATATATAGCCGTAACCTTGTGTCGCAACGCAACATATGGTACTTTGCTGGGGCAGCTTTCGGGGAAGGGAAAGGAGGTTGCCTGGATATCTGAGATTCTGCTGCGCCGGAGGTTAGTAATTTTTCGGCGCGTGCTGGCAGAGACAAGCATAAGCAAACTTCACCATCTACAGCTAGACAGAAGGAGAAACTCCAGCTTATGGCTGACAACAGGGTTGTGGTCTACAAGGGACCGGGCGAGGTAGCGGTAGAGCCGATCGATTATCCGAAGCTCGAAGTTCCCGAAGAAGTAGCGAGCGCGATGGGGATGAGCAAGGAGGCTCCGCACTCCGTCATCCTCAAGATCGTTTCGACCAACATCTGCGGCTCGGACCAGCACATGGTCCGCGGTAGGACGACGGCTCCGGTCGGGCAGACGCTCGGGCACGAGATCACGGGCGAGGTCGTCGAGAAGGGCAACGACGTCCAGTTCATCGACGTGGGCGACATCTGCTCGGTGCCGTTCAACATCGCCTGTGGGCGCTGCCGCAACTGCAAGGAGCGCAAGACGGGCGTATGTCTGAACGTGAACCCGGCGCGAGCCGGTTCCGCTTACGGATACGTGGACATGGGCGGCTGGGTCGGCGGGCAGGCCGAGTATGTGACGGTTCCGTTCGCGGACTTCAATTTGCTCAAGTTCCCGGACAGGGAGCAGGCGCTGGAGAAGATCCTGGACCTCACCATGCTCTCCGACATCTTCCCCACCGGCTATCACGGCGCCTACTCGGCCCAGGTAACGACCGGCTCGACGGTCTACGTCGCGGGCGCGGGTCCGGTGGGCCTGGCCGCGGCCCACTCGGCGCAGCTACTCGGAGCGGCGGTCGTCATCGTCGGCGACCTGAACGACGAGCGTCTGGCGCAGGCCCGCAGCTTCGGCTGCGAGACGATCAACGTCGGCGAGGGCACACCCATAGAGGAGCAGATCGCCGCCATCGTCGGCGAGCCTGAGGTTGACTGCGCCGTTGACGCGGTCGGCTTCGAGGCCTCCGCGAAGGCCGGCGAAGAGTCCCCGGCGGTGGTCCTCAACCAGGTCCAGACCATCACGCGCGCGGGCGGCTCTCTCGGCATTCCGGGTCTGTACGTCACCGGCGACCCCGGCGCCGCCGACCCGGACGCTCAGGAGGGTACGCTCAAGATCCGGTTCGGCCTCGGCTGGGCCAAGAGCCACGCTTTCTACACGGGTCAGTGCCCGGTCATGAAGTACAACCGCGGTCTTATGATGAGCATCCTGCACGATAAGGCCCAGATCGCCAAGGCCGTCAACGCCACGGTCATCTCCCTCGACGAAGCCCCGCAAGGCTACAAGGACTTCGACAAGGGCGCGGCCAAGAAGTTCGTCATCGATCCACACGGTCAGTTGGCAGGCGCTCAGAGGAACTAAAACTTCGGCAAAGCAGGATGGAGAGGGGCCGGAGAGATCCGGCCCTTCCTCTTGCCGGTATAATTCGTAGCATGGTCTAGCCGGACTCTTGCTTTCGCATTCAGAACGAGGAGCAGATACGCGGTAAGGACCGTATAGACGTGGACCCGCCCCGGACCCGGTGATCGAGATAGACATCACCAGCCCTTCTTTCAGCAAGCTTTAGCAAGCTCCCGATCTATGCTCAGATAGGCGTCCCCGAGGTCTGGCGCTACGACGGAGAGCGCCTGAAGATCCTCGTCCTCGAAGATGTCGGATACGTCGAGACCCACGAAAGCACCGCTCTGCCATCCGTCACTAGCGTCGTTCTCGCGAACTTCGCAGAGAAGAGAGCAAGACAACGAAGCGCACGGTCTGGCTCGAATCGGTGCGCGAGTGGGCGCGAGGAGAGTCCGGGAACGCTACCTCTCAAGTGTCTCGCCGGACCGTGTAGCCGATCTGCTGGAGTTGAGCGAGGAGCCGCAGCTCCGCTGCTTCCTCGTCGCCGCCGACGTACTTTAGTGGGACGCTCATCGTCTGCTCCTCCGCCCGTCCGCCGAAGTGGATGACGATGTGATCCTCGTTGCGCGTCACGGTGGCGACGGGATAGCGAGCGACGTTGGGGAGGCCCGTGAGCCTCAGCATGGCGACTGGCTCCGAATAGTCATGGAAGCATACTAGCATGCTCGTGCTGATACACTTTCCCGCACAGCTCAAACACGGAGCGGAGAGACGGATGCTGGAGAAATCCACGGGCAAGCCCCGGCGCGGGAGCAAGACGAAGACGCGGGTGCGGGTCGTCGAGGACGGCCGGATGCGCGTGCGGCCGGACACGCTCGCGACCGAGGAGCCGATGGAGATCCGGCTTCTGGCCGGCGATACAAAGCAGACCGTCGCCGTCACCATGCGTACTCCAGGGTCGGACTTCGATCTGGCGGCGGGCTTCCTTCATGGCGAAGGCATCATCTCTTCCGCCGACGAGATAAAGAAGATCAGCTACTGTGTGGACTCCGACCTCGACGCCGAGCAGCAGTACAACATCGTCAACGTGGAGCTGCGCGGCGGCCGCGACTACGACCTGCGTCCGCTGGAGCGTCACTTCTACACCACGAGCGCCTGCGGCGTGTGCGGCAAGGCGAGTTTGGAGCAGTTGGAACTGCGCGGCTGCCCGGTCGTCCCTCCTGGACCGGAAGTATCCGTGGAGACCATCTACTTGCTGCCGGAGAAGCTCAGGGAGGCGCAGGGACTCTTCGACGCTACGGGCGGACTGCATGCGGCGGCGCTCTTCGACGCCGAAGGAACGCTGGTCGCGCTCCGGGAGGACGTGGGCCGCCACAACGCTACCGACAAGCTCGTCGGGTGGGCGTTGATGGAGAGGAAGCTGCCGTTGAACGATCATATCGTCATGGTCAGCGGGCGGAGCAGCTTCGAGATCCTCCAGAAGTGTCTGACAGCGGGAGTGCCCATCGTCTGCGCGATTTCGGCGCCGAGCAGCCTCGCCGTTGACGTGGCGCGGCAGTTCGGCATCACGCTCGTGGGGTTCTTGCGAGATAACCGCTTTAACGTATATAGTGCGCCGGAGAGGGTTTGTACCTGATCCTGGACGGGGATGTTCCTCGCAATGTCAGCCCGTCTTGGTGGGGAGGTGAGAGAAGAATACTGCTCCGGTAACGGTACGGATGGGTGCGTAATTTGTTTTCGGGAAAGGGGATTTAGATGTCGAGTCGAGCAGCCAGTAACTCTGGCGCGGGTAACAGAGTACTCATAGCCATAGCAGGCGTAGTCATGCAGGTGGCACTTGGAGCGGTCTACGCCTGGAGCGTGTTCCAGAAGCCGCTGGAAGCCCACTTCGATGCGTCATCGTCCACGGTCAAGCTGACCTTCAGCATCACGATCCTGGCGCTCGGCTTCGCGGCCTTCGCGGGCGGTCTATGGATGGCTAAGGTGGGACCGCGCATGGTGGCGATGACGGCCGGGGTACTCTACGGGGCCGGGGTTTTCCTGGCGAGTTTCGCCGGGAGCAGCCTCACGCTGCTCTACCTGACCTACGGCCTGCTCGGCGGTATAGGTATAGGTCTCGGCTACATCGTGCCGGTCGCCACCCTGATCAAGTGGTTCCCCGACAAGCGGGGCTTCATTACCGGTGTCGCCGTAGCCGGATTCGGGGGTGGAGCGTTCGCTACGGCATTGATAGCGAAGTCGCTCGTATCCTCGGTCGGCCCGTTCCAGACTTTCGCTATCTTCGGCGTCATCTACCTCATCATGGTCGTCGGCGCGGCGCTGTTCATGAAGAACCCGCCCCAGGGTTGGAAGCCCGAAGGTTGGGAGCCCGAAGAAGCCGCGGGCGGCGACAAGTCGGGGATCGACTACGACCTCGGCGGCGCCCTGAAGACCTGGCAGTGGTTCACTCTGTGGGCGCTCCTGTTCCTGAACGTCACCGCCGGCATCTCCATAATCTCCGAGGCCGCGCCGATGGCGCAGGAGATCGCCGGCGTCAACGCGACCGTCGCCGCCGGCCTGGTCAGCATCATCTCTATCGCTAACGCCCTCGGACGATTCGGGTGGGCCTGGCTCTCGGACGCCATAGGCCGCAAGTGGGTGTTCTTCGTGATGTTCCTGTTGCAGGCCGCGCTCTTCCTGATCCTGCCGTTCGCCGGAGTCTACGTCTTCCTGGCTATCCTCTCGTTCATCATAGTGTCGTGCTACGGCGGTGGTTTCGGGACGATGCCGGCCTTCACCGCGGACTACTTCGGCTCGGCGAACGTCGGCAAGATCTACGGCCTCATCCTTACCGCCTGGGGATTCGGCGGCGTACTGGGACCGCTACTGATCTCCTACATCCTCGACACGACGAAGAGCTACACGCTGGCCTTCTATATCATCGCCGGCATCATGGTAGCGAGCGCCGTGGTCGCGTTTATTATTCGTCCCCCGAGAGCGGAATCCCGCGCCGAGTCTCCGCAAGCGGAAGGGGCCCGCGCCTGACAATGCCTGTCTCACAGGCGTAAGGTTTCATAAGGTTTGGAGCCCTCCGTTCTAGCGCGGAGGGCTTTTTCTTGACTGGATCCCGCACCCTCTCACGCCATTCATATATGGTTGACTGTATACAACACATGCCATATAGTGATCAATCGGTCGGAGGAAACTCAAGGGAAAGGGGAATAAGTGGACAGGAACGACGAGTGGGTTCGTGTGGAGCGAACCGAGGCTTTCAAGGAGCTCATACGAAGTAAGAGAGCATTCATCATACCGGCGACGATCTTCTTCTTCGTGTTCTACTTCGGGTTGCCGTTTCTGGCAGCGTTCACAACAGTGCTGGACGTCAAGGTCCTGGGTTCGCTAAACCTGGCTTATCTCTATGCGTTCGCGCAGTTCGCGATGACCTGGATCCTGATGCACCTCTACGTTAGCCGGGCGAACAAGTGGGACGACCTCGTGGATCGCGCGCGGCGCGAGGCCAGCGAGGCTACGGACCATGTCGGTGAAGGGAGAAGAGCGTGAGCGATAAGGCAATAGCCATTATCTTCTTCGTCTTGATCATCGCGCTTACGCTCGGCATCACGGCGTGGGCCTCCCGGCGGAACAAGGACACCGCTCACCACTACGTCGCGGGCGGTGAGATCAAGGGCTGGCAGAACGGGCTCGCTATCGCCGGCGACTACCTCTCGGCGGCCTCGTTTCTCGGGATAGCTGGCGCTATCGCCCTGACCGGCTTCGCGGGTTTCTACCTCTCGATAGGCTTCCTGGTAGCGTACCTGGTGGTGCTCCTGCTCGTGGCCGAGCCGATGCGCAACCTCGGCAAGTACACCTTCGCGGACATGCTCGCGAGCCGCTTCAACACGTCGAGCGTGCGCTCCGTGGCGGCGCTCAGCACCATAGCGATAAGCATGTTTTACATGATCGCGCAGCTAAACGGCGCGGGGGCACTGATCGGGCTCCTGCTCGGCTTCCCCTACGCCCTCTCGGTCATCATCATCGGCGTCCTGATGACCGTCTACATCGTCGCGGGCGGCATGGTGGCGACGACCTGGATCCAGATAGTCAAGGCCGTGCTTCTGATCGCCGGCTCCGTGACCCTCTCGATCATCGTCCTGTCGAACTTCAGCTTCAACCCGCTGGCGCTCTTCGCAGCGGTCGAGAGCGAGGTCGGTAACGAGGCGCTCATCCCGCCGCCGCCGAGCAGCCTCGCGGCGAGCCTCGACGTGATCTCCCTGAACATCGCCCTCGTCCTCGGGACAGCGGGTCTGCCGCACATCCTGATCCGGTTCCTCACCGTCCCCGACGCGAAGACGGCCCGCTCCTCCATCGTGACCGCCACCTGGATCATCGGCGGCTTCTACCTCCTCACCCCGATCCTGGGCTACGGCGCCACCCTCTTCGTTGGCCGCGACGCCATCGCCAAGGCCAACCCGGCGGGCAACCTCGCCGCTCCGCAGCTCGCCAACGAGCTTGGAGGCCCGATCTTCTTCGCCTTCGTCTCGGCGGTCGCATTCGCGACCATCGTGGCCGTCGTCGCGGGACTCGTGGTCGCCGCATCGAGCGCATTCGCCCACGACTTCTACACCAACGTGATCCGTCACGGCGAGGCGACCGAACAGGAGCAGTTCCGGGCCGCCCGCTACACGGCGGTCGGCATCTCGGTCGCCGCGATAATCCTGGCTCTCTTCGCCCAGAGCTTCAACGTGGCGTTCCTGGTGGCGCTGGCCTTCGCCGTCGCCGCGAGCGCGAACGTGCCGGTCATCCTCCTGACGATCTTCTGGAAGAAGTTCAACACCATTGGAGCCGTCACCGGCATCCTGGTCGGCCTGATCTCCTCTGTCGTGCTCGTCCTTATTAGCCCGAACGTCCTCACCGGCGTGAGCCCGGCCGAGGGCGTCACGCCACTCATCTCCGTGGACCCGCTCTTCCCGCTCAAGAGCCCGGCCCTGATCTCGGTGCCGCTCGGCTTCCTGGGCTGCTACCTGGGCACGGTCCTCGGCGGACGCGGCGCCGAGCGCGAACGCGAACAGGGACTCCAGACTTCCTACGACGAGATCCGGGTCCGCGCCAACACCGGCTTCTCGAATATCGAACGGGAGATCCGAACGGCTACACCGGAAAGCGAACCCCGCACCACGTAAAAGCTCCGTAGCACGGATAGATCCCGGCCCTCGCCGCTATCGGCGGGGGCTCTTCCTGTTCCCGGTCTTCTTTAATTCCTCAGCAACTCGGCATCGAGCAGGACCCTCACGCGGCCGAACTCTTCTTCGAGCCCGGAGAGCAACTCCGGCGCGTCTGTAAGGTCGCCCGAGTCGCCCAGCCGCTCTAGCTCCGCGCAGATGGAGGCCATGTGGTTGGCCCCCACACCCCGGCAGATGCCGTTTAGGGCGTGCGCCGTCCGTTTGAAATCCTGGGCATCTCCCTGATCATGGACTTCACCATGCCCGGCGATCTTCCGCAAGGCGTCCAGATGGGCTGGCGTCTCGGAGAGGAAGGTGCTAACGAGCCTCTCCACTATATCGCCGCCGCCTTCTCGCTGGATCAGGCGCAGGTCCGCCAGAACACTCTGGTCGAGGGAGTCGCCTGGCACCGAAGCGCCATTAGTGGCCGGACGCCCTGCTTCCCGCGGTTCGGGCGCCTGCGGACTCCAGCGTTCCAGTACCTTATCGAGTTGCTCGGGCCGGACGGGTTTTGAGAGGTAGTCGTCCATCCCGAGGGCGAGAGCCTTCTCCCGGTCGCCCTGCAGGGCGTGGGCCGTCATGGCTATGATGGGAGTGTGCCGCTCCAGTCCCTCGCGCTTGCGGATCTCCGCGGTCGCCTCGTAGCCGTCCATCTCGGGCATCTGGATGTCCATGAGGATGGCAGCGTATGAGGTCCGGGAGAACGCCTCCACGGCTTCGATTCCGTTGGAGACCACGTCCGCGTGGTATCCGCGCCTCTGTAGCAACTCCACAGCGACCATCTGGTTCGTCAGGGTGTCCTCCACTACGAGGACGCGAGCGCCGGACTGCTCCGAGTCCGCCTCGTCAATATCCTCCCGGTCCACAGACGATGTAACCGGAGATGACGGCGCAGGCTGGACCCTCTGGGGCTGCTTCTTCAAGGGGAGCGTGAAGAAAAAAGCGCTCCCGACACCCGGCTCGCTCCTCACACCGATCTCACCGCCCATCAGATCCACTAGCTGCTTGCAGATCGCAAGCCCCAGCCCCGTCCCGCCGTAGCGCCGGGTGGTTGAAGTATCCGCCTGGGAGAATGGCTGGAAGAGGTTATCCTGCTGCCCTTCGTCTATGCCTATCCCGGTATCCGTGACCTCGAAGCGTACCTTCACCTCGTCTCCGAGATCCTCCACCCCCTCGACCCTGAGCGCCACCCGGCCCTCCCCGGTGAACTTCACGGCGTTGCTCAAGAGGTTCGTCAAGACCTGCCGGATGCGAAACGGGTCTCCTCTTAGGGCTCCCGGCACGTCGTACTCGACGAAGCTGACCAGCTCCAGTCCCTTCTCTTGGGCCCGCTCAGCGAACACCGAAGCGGCGTCCTTCACGACCGCCTGAAGGTCGAAGTCTATCTCCTCTATCCTGACCTCTCCGGCCTCGATCTTGGAGAAGTCCAGGATATCGTCGAGGAGCGCGAGCAGCACATCCCCCGAGTTGCGCACGGTCTGGGCGTACTTGCGCTGCTGGGGCGTGAGGTCCGTATCCAGCAAGAGGCCGGTCATGCCGATGACGCCGTTCATGGGGGTGCGGATCTCGTGAGACATGTTCGCCAGGAACTCGCTCTTGGCGAGGTTCGCCTCGTCGGCTTCCTCCTTGGCCCGGCGAAGATCCTCCTCCGCCCGCTGGCGCTCCGTTATGTCCTGTACCGTCCCCGACATACCAACGGACTCTCTATCATCTCCGTCGAATAGGGCTTCCCCGTGAGAGTGAACGTAACGTATCTCACCATCCGACCTCACTATGCGATAGTCAATGCTGTAGAGCTCCCCTTCAAGGGCTTCATCTATCGCCCGCTCGACTCGCTCCCGGTCTTCGGGATGGATAGTGTCCAGGTAGTGCGCCTCATATGAAGGGACGAACGACTGTGGAGTGTGGCCGAAGATTCGGTAGTGCTCATCGGACCATCGCAGCTCGTTTGTCCGCCGGTCCCACTCCCAGCTCCCGAGGTGAGCCCTCTCCTGCGCGGCGGCGAGAGAAGCTTCGCTCTGCTTGAGCTCTTCCTCCGCTCGCTTGCGCTCCGTTATGTCCAGCATCGAGCCTATGACGCGCAACGGCCGGCCCTCGCTGTCCCGCACCACGTAGCCCCGGTCCACGACCGTCAGGTACGTGCCGTCGGCGCGGCGGAATCGGTATTCGTCAGACCATACCTCCCCGCCTTCCCTCAAGACCTCCTCTATGCCAGCGATGGTCCGCTCCCGGTCTTCGGGATGAATTCGCTTCTCCCACCAGTCACCCGACGTTCCTCCCGCGAGGTCGTAGCCGAGCATGGTTTCGGCCGCGCCGTTCCAAACCTGCTCGCCGGTCAGGAGGTTGTTGTCCCAGATCGTCTCGCTGGTTGCCCGGCTGACGAGCCGGTAGCGTTCCTCGCTTACCCGCAGCGCCTCCTCCGCGGCCTTGCGCGCCGTGACGTCGTGGACTATCGAGTAGAGTACGGTCCGCCCGCCTATCTCGATGGGGCTGGAATGCACCTCGACATCCCGTATCTCGCCCGTCGAGAGCCTGTGCTGGAAGATGAAATACCCGCGCTGGTCCGTCTTCGCGCGCGACATCTCCTCGTGTACCTGATCCGGAGGCAGCGTGTTTAGGTCGGCTATGTTCTTCGCCTTCAGGTCTTCGAGTCCGTAACCGTAATACTCGCCCGCCGCCAGGTTGGCGTCCAGGATGTCTCCCGATTCGGGGTCTACCAGGAGCTTGACCGCCCGGTTCTTCTCGAAGACCTGCCGGTAACGCTCCTCGCTCTCTCTGAGTTCCTGTTCTATCTGCTTGCTCCGGGTTATGTCGCGGACGGCGGCCACGCGGACGGGGCGTCCCTGGTACTCGGACATCTTGCCCCGGATCTCGGCCAGAAAGCACGTGCCGTCCTTGCGCAATCCGATCACCTCATAAGGCTCCTCGGAACCGGCGAAGATGCTGCGCCGCACCAGCTCGCGGGACTCGGCCGTCACGAACTCGACCGCCTCCATACCCACCACCTCATCGGTGTCATAGCCGAACATACTGGCGAAAGCCCGGTTGGTCTCGAGGACCTTGCCTTCCGCGGTTATGACGATCCCCTCGAAGCTCGCCTCTGCGAGACCCTTGAAGCGGCTCTCGCTATCCCGGAGAGACCGCCCGATACGCTTCTGCCGGTTGATAAAGAACTGCGCATATCCGCTAAAGGCGACGATAAGCGCCACGACCGTGAAGCGCATCCATAGCTCGTTAGGATCGCGCGGCCACAACCGCTCCGTGAAGGTCTCGTCGTGCACCAGAGTGTCCGTGGCTGACTCGATAATCCAGTAGAGCGCCGCGACAATGAGACCCAGCCACAACAGCCTGTCCTCGACGCTCCTCTTTAGGAGAGCAAACCTCTTGTCTCTCATCCCATACTCCTCAACTCAACCCATCCTCCCCGCGCTGAGTTGTTAATAGATCTTCGATCCAACGCTGCCCAACGTTTGGCTGGAAGTATATTTCATTACTAGACTTGTCGGACAGTACGCAAGGAAACTTTAGCGGTAATAGATCTTCTTTGTTACGTGAGCGTTTCCCGCTGCTACACATGTTCTTCCGCTACCATATAAGCATGGAGATAGAGATCCGTCACGCCGAACCGGATGACTACGAAGCTCTCCACCGGGTCTTTAGAGGGCCGAAGGCGATAGCGGGCACGTTACAGTTGCCGTTTCCCCCGGCCGAAACGTGGCGGAAGCGACTCTCCGAACCAGGTGAAGGAAGCTTTTCACTCGTCGCCTGCGTGGATGGCGAGTTGGTTGGCGAGCTGTCGTTGTGGACTAGTCCCGCCAACTGGCGCATTCGCCACGCGGGCGGCTTCGGGATGGCCGTACGCGACGACTGGCACGGCAAGGGCATCGGGACGGCGCTGCTGGAATCGGCGCTAGAGCTTGCGGACAACTGGCTCGATCTGAAGCGAGTCGAACTACACGTCTACACGGACAACTCCGCTGCTATAGCGTTATACGAGAAGTTCGGGTTCGAGATCGAGGGCACTCACCGGCGCTTCGCCTTCCGGGGCGGAGAGTACGTGGACGCTTATTCGATGGCCCGACTGCGAGGATAACTCTCCCACTCATCCAGGGAAGGGGAGCAGTTAGAATTCAGGCATGGCGAGAGCGGTCGAGAACGGCGGCGTCTGCGGGCTGTGTGGAAGGATGGTGGAGCGGCGCACCCGGCACCACCTGATCCCGCGCAGCCGCCACGGGAACAAGCGGGTGCGCCGCTCCTTCGCCCGCGAGGAACTCAACCGTACCGTGGCGCTATGCCCGGCGTGCCACCGTCAGATCCACCGCACCCTCACCGAGAAGGACCTGGAGCGGGAGTACAACACCGTGGAAGCGCTCCTCTCCCACCCGGATATCCTGCGCTTCGTCAGGTGGATAGAGAGAAAGCCCCACGGCGTGATAGGCCGCGGGGCTCGACGATAGTCCGGCTGAGATCCTAAATCTAGGCCAGGCTGGTATTCAACTGGATGTCCACGTTGCCGCGGAGGGCGTTTGAGACGGGACACGTCTGCTCGGCCTGCTCGGCGGCGCTGCGAAAACCATCTTCATCGAGGCCCGGCACCTTTCCGCGAACGTCCAGGGTGACGGTCGTGATCTTGAGGCTGCCCATATCCAGCACGCAGTTTGCGCTGACGTCCAGCTCCTCGGGGTCGTTGCCCTGCTCGGCCAGGGTGTTGGAGAGCGCCATCGCGTAGCAGCTCGCATGGGCGGCGGCGATGAGCTCTTCCGGAGAGGTGTTGCCGTTAGGGTTCTCGGTGCGGGTGGCGAAGCTGACCTCGGCGCCGGTCCACGCGCCGCTGCTCGCCAGGTCGAAGGTCCCGGAGCCCTTCATCAGGTTGCCCTTCCACACCACGTCCGCGCGTCGTTCCGCTGTAGCCACAAGCTCCTCCTACTTAATCGGTTTACGCGAATAGCAGGTCTGGATTCTACCCGATCCAGCAGTCTCGAACCTGAGTTGACGCAGCTCTATCCCTGTTCCAGACTGGCGCTGACGTCTATCCGGTTGTTGCCCTTTATAGCGTCCGGGACGGGACAGATGCGGTGAGCCTCTCCAGCGGCATGAAGTCCTCAAGCGTCTCGGAAGCAAGAAGCCCGGATCGTCCGCGCCGGTATGCTCCAGCGGGGAGCCGGCCGCTCTCTCAGTCGCCGGAAGCTTCGGCCGCCTCCTCGACCTTGCTCCGGTAGACGGGCTCGTCCGTCCCGGCAACCTGTATCGCCCCGGTACGGGTGATGGCGCCATTAAACAGGAAGGCCGTCTGGCGCAGGGAGGACTCAAGGTCGAACGGGTCGAGCGCGGAGGTCGCGTCTTTCGGGATGATGACCTTGTACCATCGCAGCGCGGCGCTCGCGGCGGTGTAGTGGACGCAGATGCTCGCTACAGTGCCGCAGATGATCAGGGTATCCACGTCCCAGATCCGCAGGAAGTGGTCCAGGTGGGTGCCATAGAAGGCGTCGTAGCGGACCTTCCTGATGACCAGCTCGTCGTCGCGCGGCGCCAGGTCCTCGACGATCTCCCACCCCCACGAGTCCTCGCGGCAGTGCTCCGGCCAGATCTCCCACTCCGGGTCGCCCTCGGTGTGCGTGTCCTGGCTGTAGACGACCCTCATCCCCGAGTCGCGGGCGAGCGACAGGAGGCGTTGGATCTCCGGTATGGTCCCCTCCGCGTCCGGGACGACGAGCGTGCCGCCCTCCTTGACGAAGTCGTTCTGCATGTCCACGACGATGAGCGCCGTCCTCGCGGGATCCACCCGCACCTCGCCATGAACTTCGTACTCCGGGACCTCCACCGTGCGGGCCATAAGCTCCTCCTTCTGATCTCAGATCTCGGAGCCTAGTTTACCGTCCCTCGCGGCGATAAATGGATGGTGCCGCCGGGCTCCGAGCGTATAACTCGATGGCCGCCGAGTAGACGCGCGTCGCTACTTGCCCCGCCGCAGGACCGGCAGGACTTCTCCAATAACTAGAGCGGAGAGGATCAGTACCGCTCCAAAGATCTGTACCGTTACCAGCCTGTCTCCCGCCAGCCAGTAACCGAAGATGGCGGCGAAGACGGGTTCCATCGTCAGGATGATCGCGGTCCGCGCCGCCGGTATCTTCTGTTGCACCGTCGTCTGCACCAGGAATGCCCCCGCCGACGCCAGAAACCCGGTCACGAGCAGCGCAACCCACACCCCCGGCGGCGGGAACGAGACGTTGTCGAAGAACGGCCACACGATGATAAAGAGGACCGCCATCGCGAGTATCTGGGCGAGGGTGAGCGCGCCCGCGTCGTGCCCGGCAGCGTAGCGAGAGAGCAGGGCGATGTGCAGGCCGAGGGCCGCCGCGCACAGGAGTGTCAGGAAGTCGCCGGGGTTCACTCCCTCCGGTCCTCCCCCGGCGAGCAGGACCATCCCGATCAGGCTCAGAAAGACCGCCACGAGTACCTGCCGCGAGGCGCTGGCCCCGAAGAGGAGCCTATCCGCCAGCGGCGCGAAGACCACGAAAAGCCCGGTGATGAGCCCGGAGTTGGTCGGCGTCGTGTACAGCAGCCCCGTGGTCTGAAACAGGTAGCCCGCCGCGAGCACTATTCCTATACCGCCTCCGACAAGCAGCGAGCGCCGCGTGAGCCTCGCCGCGTAAATAGGCGCGAGTGTGGCTCCGGCCAGGACGAAGCGGACAGCCAGGAACGGCAGCACGCCGTAGAGCGCGATGGCGTCCTGGACCACCACAAACGTCCAGCCCCACACGGCGGTAACGGCGACGAGGAGTAGAGTGTAAACGAGCCTCATGCCCATTCCTCAGCGGATTTCTAGCTTCCATGACCCGGAGAAGATAACACAGAAATGAGCCAGATAAGCAGTCAATTTGAGCGACAAGCATTCAGATAGCTAGTCAATTTTCGGCAACATGCTAGAGCTAAAATTGCGGCGTGTTGCAGACCAGCTTCTATGCCAGCTTCTTGATGCCGCCACCGTGCCGCGATGAGTTCGCGGTCCATCGCCGCACCGTATCTCTATCCTGGTCCTCTTGTTGAGACGTGTCGTCCTTCAACAGTTCTTGGTCCTCTGGCGTATGGTAAGTCTCATCGGTCATGGAAGATAGACGGACGTTGAGCCGTGCTAGTTCTCTGTGCCTGGCCTCTTGGAATCCCTCTGTCGTTGGGACATCCTGTGATGGGATACGAGTGGCTGCATCTTCCATATGGCAGCCATCTTAGCTACCCCTGTTCGCGTCGTCTACGCGGCCCAAAATATGTAGACGAAATATGTAGATCGCTTTGCATCTATTTATGTAGTTATCAACGAAAACCGATGTTGCTCCATTTCCGCAGACTGTTTGCCTTTAAGCTACAGCGCCTCCTCCGGTCCTTCTTGGAACATTTTGAGCCGGCCTCGCAGGTTGCTCCTGACCTCGGGCCACTCGTCGTCGATGATGCTGTAGTAGGCCGAGTCGCGTAGTTGACCGCCGCGCACGAGCATGTGCTTGCGGAAGATCCCCTCGAACCGGGCCGGGAGCGCGGCGAGGGCGCCGCGGGAACCCTCGTTGCGCGCGTCGGTCTTGAACTCTACCCGCATACAGCCGAGACGCTCGAAGGCGTGCTCCAGCATGAGGAGCTTCGCCTCGACGTTCGCGCCGGTTTTCCAACGCGACGGGGCGAGCCAGGTCCAACCGATCTCCAACCCCCGGTGCTCGGGCCGCAGGGCCAGGTAACGGGTGCTGCCTATCGGCACTCCGGTGTCGGCGTCGAGGGTGGCGAAGGCGGCTTCGGTTCCGGCCTCCGAGTTGGCGAGAGCAGCATCGAACCACGCGCGGAACGTCTCGCTGCTCTCTATAGCGTTGTATGGCATCCAGCGCCACACCCGCGGGTCCCCGGCGGCCTCGAAGAGACCCTGCTCGTGCCGGGACGCCAGCGGCTCCAGCCTCACGGTCTCCCCTTCCAGAACGCTCGCCAGGTTCTCCCACATAACCGCCACTCCTTAGCTGTCCGATGGTTCCCACGGCCCAACCTATACGCGAGCTGGCGGTTACGCAAGGCTGACGGAGGTTCCCCTGCTCTCCGAACGCAAGTCCTATCAGTGTGAGAAGCTAGTGTATGCCGCTGGCGCGGGGGGAACATTACCGGAAGATGAGAGGAGAGCATGTCCGGATACAGAACCGCCGACGGGTTGATAGCCTACCGGAGATACGGCGAGGGGACTCAGGAGACGGTGATCCTGCTCCACGCCTTCCCGCTAAACAGCCGGATGTGGACGCCGCAGGCTGAGGCGCTCGCAGGCAGCAGCCGCGTTATAGCGCCGGACTATCCGGGTTTCGGACGCTCGCCGAGCTCCCCCGCCCAGCCGGATGTCTGCTACTACGCGAAGTGCGTGCACAGGCTGCTGGACCGCCTGGGCCTAGAAAAGGTCGTCCTGGGCGGCATCTCGATGGGCGGATATGTCGCCTTCGAGTGCCTGCGTCAGTTCCCAGGTAGGGTATCCGCCCTGGTCCTCGCCAACACCCGCCCCGACCCGGACTCCGAGGAGATCCGGGAGAGCCGCCGGGAGATGGCCCGCCGCGTCGCCGCCGAAGGGGTGGAGGTCCTGGTCGAGCTTCAGATGCAGCGTCTCCTCGCGCAGAGCACCCTGCAAAACGACGAGACCACGGTCGAGCTGGTCCGGTCCATGATCCTTGAGAGCAACCCGAACGGCGTCGTCGCGGCCCTCTCGGCCATGCGCGAGCGCCCGGACTCCACCCCGCTCCTCCCAGAGATAAGCGTCCCGACCCTCGTCATCGGTGGCGCGGAAGACGAGATCTCCACCCCCGAAGTCATGGGCGAGATGGCCGCGAAGATACCGAACTCCCGCCACATCGTCCTGGAAGGCGCCGGACACCTCTCGAACCTGGAAGCTCCGCTGGAGTTCAACGCTGCGCTGAAGGTCTTCCTGAAGGATAATTAGCCCGTGGACGGCGGCAGGATACTCGTGGTCGGGGCGACGGGCAGGGTTGGCGGCGCGGCGGTCCGCTACCTGCTGGAGGCGGGCTTCCAGGTGCGCGCCCTGGTACGCAGCGCGCAGAAAGGCACGGTCCCGCGGGCGCAGGGCGCCGAGGTAGTAGTCGGCGACGTTACGCAGCCCGCGACGCTTGCGCCCGCGCTCGAAGGTTGCAGCGGCGTCTTCTCCGCGCTCTCCGCCGCGACGGACCGGGCGGCGGTCGAGGTCGAGTACCGGGGGAACGTTAACCTGATCTCCGCGGCGCGCGAGAACGGCGTGCGGCGCTTCGTCTACAGCTCGGCGTTCCTCGTGGACCATCCGCTCGCCCAGGAAGTCGGCACCTTCCGCGAGAAGCTGCGCTTCGAGCAGCACCTCCTCGAAGCGCAGGACGTCTCCTCTACCATCCTGCGCCCGGTCTCGTTCATGGAGACGCTGCTACTGTCGATGAGCGGGCCTTTCGCGTTCGTGATCGGCCGCCAGAACCGGCGGGCCGGATGGATCTCCGCCTCCGACATAGGCCATGCCGCCGCCCGCGCCTTTGAGAGGGACATTACCGGCCGCCACGAGCTGGCCGGCCCGGACATCGCTACCTTCGACGAGGCGTACCGTCACCTGTCGCGGGCGCGGGGCAAGAGGATAATAGTGCTCCACGCGCCCCTCGCCGCGGTGCGCGCGGTGGGCCAGGCCGTAGCTCCGGTCGAGGAGCTCGCCGGCATATTCACCCTCTTCGACGCCGCGGGATACGTCTCGGAGTCCACGGCGCTGCGGGATACTTTCGGCGTGGATGGGATTTCCATCGAGGAGTGGGCTGGACGGGTTTCCAGTTCCGGCCAAGTCGGGTAGAATCCCTCACCGTGACTCGACTAGTACATGTATCAGACCTGCACTTCGGTCGTCCCGCTGTCGCCGAACGCCTGGAAGGTTTGAGAGAACTTGTCCGCAAGCTCGAGCCGGACGCGCTGGCGGTCTCCGGCGACCTGACGCAGCGCTGCTCCAACAGGGAGTTCAGGATGGCGCGCCAATACCTCGACTCAATCGGCGAGATAGCCCCGTATCTGGTGATCCCCGGCAACCACGACATCCGCTGGCTCGGGGCCGTGGCCCGCAACCTGGGCTTCGCCGGGCTGTTCCAGAAGCAGGCCCACAATTTCAAGTACTCTCGCTACACCAGGCACATCTCCGAGGAGCTGAGCCCGTCCCTGGAAGTTCCGGGAGCCGTTATCGCGGCGCTCAACACCGCGCACGGGATCACCCGCGGCTCGCTGACCAACAGGTTCAAGGACCTCGGCGTGATCGGCTACGTCAGAGGCGAGGACATCCAACTCGTGAGAGAGGCTTTCGAGAACGCCGACCCGGACGCGGCCCGGATCGTCATGATCCACCACAACCCCATCGAGGGCGCCTCCTCCGGCCGGCACGGCCTCTCCAACACGGAACAGGCCCTCCAGGCCTTCGCCGACCTCGGCGCGGAGCTGATCCTCTGCGGTCACGACCATCAGGAGGCCGTCCACACCGTCGAGCGCGGCGTCCGCGGCATCGTCATCTCTACCGCCGGCACCATCTCCAACCGCCTGCGTCCGGGACGCGCGTCCAGCTTCAACCTCGTGGAGACGGACGAGAACAGCCTCCGTATAACCCCCTACTCCTGGCAAAACCCCGAGGGCTTCACCCCCTCCGAGGAGAGCTCCTTCCCCCGGCGCGCCACCACGCGCTCGGCCTGATCTCCCCGATCACTTCCGCACCCCATCCCAGCGGGTATAATCTGCCGCGATGTGCTTACCCGGACTCACCCGGAAGGAGAGGTACATAGCATGTGGAGCAGACTGACCCGTGGCGGCGACGGACTACCCCGCGAGAAAGTTGACGCCATCGTCCGCCTGATAGACCAGTACCTCGCCGAAGAGGCCACCCTCCGCAACCTCCAGTCCGATAAACAGACCATCCACCCCCGCGACCTCCCCCCCGACAAACGCGAAGCCCTCATAGCCGAGATCTTCGACATCCTCAAAGACAACCGCGACAAATAAGACAGGCAACCAACCGGTTCACCGCCTCATCCGAATACAACGCTCCCTCTTGACATAGGATAGGGGGGTATAGTAAATATACCCTGACGATGCTGATTAGAGGACCGGAGGGCGGCGATGGCTGAGACCAGGGAGCGGCGGGCCAGTATCTCGATTCCGGTAACGGGCATGTCGTGCGCGGCCTGCGCGAACCGGGTGGAGAGGGCTCTCTCGAAGACGGGCGGTGTCTCGAACGCGAGCGTGAACTTCGCCACCGAGAAGGCCAGCGTTGAGTACGACCCGGACGCCGTGCGGCCGGAGGCCCTGATCTCGGCCGTCGAAGACGCCGGTTACGGGGCCGAGGTGCGCGAGACGAGCTTCGGGGTGACGGGCATGACCTGCGCGAGTTGCGTCGGGCGGGTCGAGAAGGCCATAAGAAAGGTCCCCGGCGTGCTGGACGTGAGCGTGAACCTCGCGACCGAGAAGGCCAGCGTGGAGTACCTCGCGGGCGAGGCGGAGATGCGGGACTTCCAGAAGGCCGTCGAGGGCGCGGGCTACGGCGTGGTCCGCGAGGAGGAAGAGGCGTCCGCGGAGGACGCTCACGAGAGGGAGTACGCGAAGCTGCGGGGACGTTTCCTGGTCGCGGCGGCGCTTACGGCGCTCGTACTGATCGGCAGCCTGCCGATGATGTTCAGCTTCGAGGCGCCGGTCCCGATGCGGTGGCTCAACCTCGGGCTGCTCGCGCTGGCGACGCCGGTCCAGTTCTGGGCCGGGTGGCGGTTCTACCGGGGCGCGTGGGGCGCGCTCAGGCACGGCCAGGCCAACATGAACACGCTCGTCGCGGTCGGGACCAGCGCGGCCTACCTCTACAGCGCGGTGGCGACGCTCGCGCCGGGGCTGTTCGCCGGGAGGGCCGATGTCTACTTCGACACATCCTCGCTCATCGTCACGCTCATCCTGCTGGGCAGGTTGCTGGAGGCGCGGGCGAAGGGACGAACCAACGAGGCCATAAAGAAGCTCGCCGGGCTCCAGGCCAGGACCGCTCGCGTGGTGCGGGACGGCGAGGAAGTAGACATCCCGGTCGAGGAAGTAGAGGTAGGAGATACCGTGGTCGTGCGTCCGGGAGAGAAGGTGCCGGTCGATGGGCGCGTCATCTCCGGCGAGTCGGCGGTGGACGAGGCCATGATCACGGGCGAGTCCATCCCTGTGACCAAGCGTAAGGGCGACGAGGTGATCGGAGCGACCATCAACAAGACCGGGACGTTCCGCTTTACGGCGACGAAGGTCGGCCGGGACACGGCGCTCGCCCAGATCATGCGCATGGTCGAGGAGGCGCAGGGCTCGAAGGCCCCGATACAGCGCCTCGCGGATAGGATCAGCGGCGTCTTCGTCCCGATAGTGATGGTCCTGGCGACGGTCACCTTCATCGTCTGGTGGGCCTTCGGCCCGGAACCCGCCTTCACCCTGGCGCTGCTCAACTTCGTCGCGGTCCTCATAATCGCCTGTCCTTGCGCGATGGGTCTGGCGACGCCGACCTCCATCATGGTCGGCACCGGCAGGGGCGCGGAGCGAGGCATCCTGGTGAAGGGCGGGGAGGCGCTGGAGCAGGCGCACCGGCTCACGACCGTCGTGCTGGACAAGACCGGGACCCTCACCCGGGGCGAGCCTCGACTCACGGATGTGATCGCTACTAACGGACTCTCTGAAGAGGAGCTTCTCAGGCTGGCGGCGTCCGCAGAGCGCGGCAGCGAGCATCCGCTGGGCGAGGCAATCGTCCGGGGCGCGAAGGATCGCGGCATAGAGTTGGCCAATCCCGAGGACTTCGACGCCCCCACCGGACGCGGCGTGCGGGCGGCAGTGGAGGGCAGGAGCGTACTCGTCGGCAGCCGCAAGCTGCTGGACGAATACGGCGTCTCCGAGGATGGGCTCATACCTGAGGCAAAGGAAATGTCGGCGGATGGTAAGACCCCGGTCTTCGTCGCGGTGGATGGCGAACCCGTGGGGCTGATAGCGGTGGCCGACACGGTGAGGGAGGAGTCGAAGGAGGCCGTCGAGGCGTTGCGGAAGATGGGACTGAAGGTAGCCATGATCACGGGCGACAACCAGCGCACCGCGGACGCCATAGCGCGCGAGCTGGGCATAGACCGCGTGCTCGCCGAGGTGCTCCCGGACCAGAAGTCCGGTGAGGTGAAGAAGCTACAGGCCGAGGGCGAGATAGTAGCGATGGTGGGAGACGGCATCAACGACGCGCCGGCGCTCGCCCAGGCCGACGTGGGTATCGCCATCGGCACCGGCACGGACGTGGCGATGGAGGCCGCCGACCTGACGCTCATCTCGGGCGACGTGCGCGGCGTCGCGCGGGCGATAAAGCTCTCGAAGGCGACCATCCGCAACATCCGGCAGAACCTTTTCTGGGCCTTCGCCTACAACGTGCTGCTGATCCCGGTGGCGGCGGGCGTCCTGTACCCGTTCTTCGCGGGCTCCGCCTGGACGGTGCCGGAGGCGCTGCGCCCGTTCCTCGGCGAGTACGGCTTCCTGAACCCGGTGCTCGCGGCGGCGGCGATGGCGCTCTCGTCCGTAACAGTAGTGAGTAACGCCCTGAGGCTGCGCCGGGTAAAGATAGGTTAGGGAGGATAGTGATGCAGGATATCGAGAACGCATCCGGAGCGCGGCACGGCTACATCAAGGCGCACGACAAGGAGAAACTTCAGAACCGCCTGCGCCGGATAGAGGGGCAGGTGCGCGGGTTGCAGCGGATGGTGGACGAGGAGGTCTACTGCATTGACATCCTCACCCAGGTCGCGAGCGTCGTCTCCGCTCTTGAGAAAGCC
>DASSMB010000059.1:0-18909 GCA_035689095.1 Rubrobacteraceae bacterium
ACGCGGCAAAGACTCTGGAAGCGTTCGGCGCCCGTCTGCGCGACGAGACGGATCTGGACGACTTGAGCGGCCATCTCGTGGAGGTAGTGCGGGAGACAATGCAGCCCGCGCACGCCTCGCTGTGGCTGCGGTCTTTTGAACGGCGCTCCGAGAGTAAGAGGAGCGAGCGTGGATAACCGACGTGCAACGGAACAGGCAGAGCGGCCTGGAACTCTTCCGCCCTCGACGCTGCGCGGCCGCTGGCTTACCTTCGCGCAGGTGGCGTGGGTGGCCGTGGCCCTTATCACCCTGGGGCTCGACGCGATCAGCATTCCCTACTACTATGCGCGGGATAGGGCCGTGTGCGCCGCGTGCGCGGGGGATTCCGGCAGGATCACTCCGGATAGGCTCCGGGCGCTGCACGATATGGGCCTCTCGGCCGGCTTCTACGCCGGCTTTGACACGGCGGTCGAGATCATCGCCGTGCTGGTGTTCGCAGTGGTCGCGGCCGTGATCTTCCTGCACCGTTCACACGACCGGATGGCGCTGTTCGGCTCATTCACACTCCTGGTATTCGGCGGCGCCGCGTTCAGCAGCGACCTCTTGAAAGGGCTGGTGGCGGCGCACCCCGTATTCCGCTTCCCGACGGAGCTTCTGGATTACATCGGGCAGGTGTGCTTTATCACCTTACTCTATGTCTTCCCGGATGGCCGGTTCGCTCCGCGTTGGACGCGCTGGCTCGCCGTTGTGTCGGCGCTATTGTGGGTTCCCACCATATTCTTTTCAGCCTCGTCCCTGGATCTCCTGAGCGGTCCCTACATCGTCGGGCTGGTAGGTGCGGCAATGGTCGCGCAGGTCTACCGCTACCGTAAGGTATCGAGTCCTGCTCAGCGCCAGCAGACCAAGTGGGTGGTCTTCGGTGTGGTGGTAGCCATAACTGGGTTTTCGGGGATGATCACGTTCAGCAATCTCGTCCCGAGTGTCCAACGGGCGGGGCCGCTGGTGCAGATGGGGGCCACCGCTTTCATCAACGGGTTCCTGCTGCTGATACCGCTCTCAATAGGCGTCGCGATGGTGCGTTCGCGGCTCTACGACATAGACGTGGTCATCAACCGCACCCTCGTCTACGCCGCGCTCACCATCTCGCTGGCATCCGTCTACTTGGGCGTCGTCGTCGCTCTGCAGTACATCTTCCGCGCCCTCGCCGGCGAGACTTCCCAGATCGCCGTGGTCGCCTCGACCCTGGTCATCGCCGCGCTGTTCAACCCCTTGCGCCGCCGGGTACAGGCGCTGGTCGACCGCCGTTTCTATCGAAAAAAGTACGACGCGGCGAAGACCCTTGAGGCTTTCAATGTCCGGTTGCGGGACGAGATGGACCTCGGGCAGTTGAGTAGAGACTTTATATCAGTCGTCGAAGATACCATGCAACCGGAGCATGTATCGCTGTGGCTGAGGCCGCCAGAAAATAAGTGAGGGACCGCGAAGTTCCCGGATAGACAGGAGAGGATCTCACCATTCCACCAGCTTCCAGATCTCGGGCCGAAGCGCTCCTTCCTCCCCGATCTCGGCGAAGATCGCCACGGCCTCCTTTAGGTGCGACATGGACTCTTCCTGCCGCCCAGCGGTGTGGAGCAGGTCGGCGAGGTTGTTGCGCAGCGCCGCCTCGCGATGGCGGTCTCCTAGAGAGACACACAGCGCGAGGGCGGTCCCGGCCAGGTCCATCGCCTCCTCGACTTCTTCACCCCTGCCAAGAGCCAGAGCGAGGTTGTTGAGCGCCGCGATTCGAGCTTCTGGATCGTTCAGGCTCTCCGCGAGCGCCAGACTGCGTTCCAGACGCCGGCGCGCCTCGCCGAAGTCTCCCCTACTACTCGCCAGGATGCCCAGAGCGTTGTGAGCCTGGACGAGCGCGCGCTCATCGTCCGCCTCTTCGGCGAGATCCAACGCCCGCCGCGCGAACTCGGATGCAGCTTCGTCCTGACCCTGACGGTGGGCGAGCAGGCTCCGGTCGGCGTAGAGTCTGGCACGCTCCGGTGAGCCGTCCTCCCCTAGCGCCTCCAGAGCCGCCGCGTAATGGGACTCGGCCAGTTCCCACTCCCCTCGCCTCCCGTGGACGTCGCCCAGCTTGCGCTCGATACCGGCCAGATCTTCCCCGGCACTGAGCGCGGCGGCCGTCTCGTAGCTCGCGAGCGCTTGTTCGTACTCTCCGGTGAGCGTGCGGAGGTCGCCGATGGCCGCGTGCAGGGCGGCGGCATCAGGATACCCGAGGGCGAGCGCCGTCTGATAATGCGAGAGCGCCTCGCCGTTGGCATAGAGCGCGCGGGCATGCTCCCCGGCCAGCTTCGCGTACTCCGCCGCCTCGGCGTCCTGCCCGGCCATCCGGTAGTGATAGGAGATCTGGCCGGCCAGAGAGCCGCCCTCTCTGCGCCGGTCCGCGCGGTCGGCGAGAGCGGTCGCTATGCGCTGGTGCAGCAGTCGCTTCCGGGCCAGGCTGGTCTTTTCGTAGACGATCTCCCGCAGCTTCTCGTGGGAGAAGTCGTAGACCGGATAGCCCTCTTTGGCACTCTCGGGGACCTCCCGGATCAAGAACCGCGACCCCAACTCCTCGATGGCCGCGATGGTCTCCTCCTCACTGCGGCCGCTGGCCTCGCGCGCGGTGTCGAAATCGAACGAGCGCCCGATGGCCGCGGCCGCGGCGAGCAACTGCTTCCCGGTCTCGTTCAACGATTGCAAGCGTCCTTCTAACAGGTCCCGCACTCCGCCCGGCAGCGACCATGCGCCGCTTTCGGGACCAAGCTCTCCCCGAACGGCAGCGGCGAGGTACTCCGTAAGGAAGAGCGGCAGCCCCTCCGTCTCGTCGTAGAGTCGCCGCTCCAGCTCCTCGTCCTCGCCCGCGACGGAACGTACCAGCTCCCTTACGGAAGGAGCCTCCAGCCGTCCAAGCTCCAGGATCCTGGCGTGCCCGGCGCGTTGAGCCTCGCGCACGAGCGCCCGCAAGCGGTGACCCTCCGGCACCTCCTCCTCACGCCACGCCACGAGCACGCGAAGCGGCTTCGCGTCCAGCCGGCGGACCAGGTAGGACAGCAAGTCGAGGGACGCATCGTCGGCCCATTGCAGGTCGTCCAGGAATAGGATACCGCTCGGCTCGCCTCCGCAGACCGCCAGAAGCACCCGGCTCACTCCCTCGAAGAAGCGGCTCTGGGCGCCCGGCGCGTCGAGCGGCGGCGCGTCCGGCAGGTCCGGGAAGAGCCCGGCGAGTCCGGGAAGTAGCCGCCTCGCCTCGCTCAACAGATAGTCCGGTATCTCCTCCAGCCGGGAGGCGACGTCCGTCTGACCCAGCGCGGACTCCAGGGCCTCGGCGAAGGGACCGTAGGCCAGGTTCGTCTCTCCCGCGTAACAGCGAGCGGCGAGCGCGACCGCGCCGCTCTCCCGGACGTGGGCCACGAACTCCTCGGCGAGGCGCGTCTTGCCGATACCGGCCTCGCCCTCCAGCACCACGACGTATCCTCGCGCCTCGGGTCCGTAAGCCTTTCGCAGGTCCTCCCACTCCCTCGCTCGTCCGACCATCGGACTGCCGGAGAACCGGACCTCGGAGGCGCTCTCGGGCTGGAGCGTGTCCGCCTCCGGTACCGTGTGGATGGAGAACGGCGGCGGCGTTCCTCCTTGCTCGATGGTCCGGTAGAGTCCGGTCGTCTCCGCCAGCGGCGGGACGCCGAGCTCCTTTTCGAGCGTCCGCACGCACTCGCGGTACTGGCGCAGGGCGTCGGCGCGCTGCCCGGAGAGGGCGTATGCCTGCATCAGCGCCCGGTGAGCGGACTCGCTCAGGGGATCCAGGGCGAGCCTGCGCCGGGCATACGCGATGGCCTGCTCCCACTCGTTTCGCGCGCCATAGCCTCGCGCGAGCCGCTCCAGCGCGCCGCCCAACTCGCGGCGCAGGCTCTCGGCCTGAAAATATTGCCAGTCGTCGAAGTCGAAGCTGTCCCTGAGACCGAAGCCGGCCAGGAAGTCGCCGTGGTAGAGCCCGGCCGCCTCGGACAAAATGGGCAGACACGCCGCACACACCTCGGTCTCTGGATGTCCGTGCGTCCGGCATCGTTCGAGAAGCTCGCGGAACCGGACGGCGTCGATCCAGGTGCCATCCCGGTTCAGGGCAGCGCTCTCCCGATCCACCTCCAGGGGGCCTGCCGACCGGAGACCGCTCAGAGCCGAGAGCGTGCGGCGCAGAGCGGCGCGGGACTTGCTCTGGCTGTACTCCGGCCATAGAAGACCGGCCAGGGCATCGCGGCCGTGGCGCCCCTCCTCAATAGACAGGTAGGCCAGAAGAGCCACCGCCTTGCGCGTATCCACCTCGATCACCGCGCCCGCATGTTCGATGCGTGGCGAACCCAGGAGAAACAACCTGGTGTCTGGCACCCTCTCACCTCCCATTCCAGCCATAGATTATGCTCCGCGCCGCTCGCTATCGCAACGGTTCCTGAGTTGGGGCACCAATCGTAACGATGCCACCCCCAAGCGGCGGAACAAGCTTTCAGAGAGCGTTTACAAGAAAAGAGAAGGTAGATTCTCCAAAACTCTCTCCCGTAACGCTTTTCGTAACGGTTAGGAGACGGTCGCCCGGTAGGATCGAAGCGAAGACTTACAGGGAAGCGGGAATTGGAACCGCTTCCGGTTTCAAGAAGGAGGAAGTAAAAGATGATGAAGATCGACGGCGGTTTGAGGATGTGGGCGGCGGTGCTGGTGGCGCTGGCGGCGGGGTTGGTCCTGGTGGCGGCGCAGTCCGCTCGGGCGGGCGCTTTCCCTGGAGTCAACGGCAAGATCGCCTTCGTCAGCAACCGCGACGGTAACGATGAGATCTACACCATGAACCCCGACGGCACCGGGTTGAGGCAACTCACCAGGACCCTCTACCCGTCGGGCAATGAGTCTCCCGCCGTCTCGCCCGACGGCAGCCGGATCGTCTTCGAGAGGAACAAGGACGTCTGGATCATGAACGCCGATGGTAGCGGACTCAGGCAGTTGACTACCGATGGGGCTTTCGACCACGATCCGACCTTCTCACCCAGCGGCGCCAAGATCGCCTTCCTGACCCGCCGGGGAACAGACGCCCCGATCTCGCGGGACAACATCTGGACCATGAACACCGATGGCGCCAATCAGACCAGAGTAACTTCCAACGGGGCCATCGAGCCGACCTGGTCCCCGAATTCCGACGTGATCGCCTTCGTGAGGGCCGGAGCGCTCTGGGTAACGAACCTGACCACCAACACCGAGACCCAGTACACCTTCACCAACACCGGCAACCCAGATACCTCGGTGGGCGGGGTAGCCTTCCCCACCTGGTCTCCCAACGGCAGCCTCATAGAGTTCACCGGCATAGGAGGAGCTCTCCACTGCTCCTGCTCGGGTTACTTCTCCGTGAGCGCCGCAGGAGGCGCGCCCACCACCATAGGACCCGACGATCCCAGCGACAAGTTCCTCGCCTTCTCGCCCGACGGCGCCAGGATCGCACTTCAGAGCACCAACCGCGAGCGCAACGAAGAGATCTACACCATGAACCCCGACGGCTCCGGCCTGACAAACATCTCCCACGACCTCTCGTTCACGGACAACCAGCCCGACTGGGGACCGCAGGTTACGCAGCAGAGCACCAGCCTGAGCCTCTCCGCCAATCCCGCGACCATCACCTCCGGCCATAGCTCCACCCTCTCCGGCAGGCTCGTTACCGCCAGCGGCAAAGTCTACGCCGGGCAGAGGGTGACCATCCAGCAGAAGCCGAAGGGAGCCAGCCGCTTCAGCAACCTAAAGGCGGTCTCGACTGCCTTCGACGGACGGTTCAAGACGACGGTCAAGCCCAAGAAGACAACCTACTACCGGGCGGTCTTTGGCGGCAACGGCGTGCTTGGGCTCGGCGCTTCTACAAGTCCCGCCAGGCTCGTGAAGGTAAGTGGGTAGAGGGCGCTGAAGCCGGGCTAGATGCACGATATGAGAAACATGCTAACGAAGAGGATACAGGCGGCTGCTCCTGCTGGCAACGTGAGCCCGGCCAGGAAGCTCAAGGTGTCCAGGTAAGCGGTTATATGCTCCAGATACCAAGTGTACGAGAGGTGGTGCCGTCCGCGTTATACGCACCGCCTCTCGCACAGAGGAGAGCGGCGCAGTCAAATGATCAGGCTACCGTGAGAAACGCCTCTCCAAAGCCCGCCAAGATCAAGGACAGGACGCCAGCCATAAAGGCTACCGTCGAGAACAACGTAACCAACCTCAAGAAGGCGTACCTAAAACCGTATGTGGCCGGCAAGCGCACGGCAAACAGCAAGTTCCGCTACAGTGCGTCTAACGCAATCTCCTCTACAACTCGCTCAGGCCCACGAAGGGCGAGAAGGTGGCAAAGATAGTAGCCGGGGATGCGGCGGGCAACGTGAGAGCGAAGAGCTGATGCTTCAAGATCGAGTAGAGAATAGTCCGATCGCACATTAGCAAATACTGAGAAGAGCCGGGACCGTCCATAAGGCGGCGACAGGTCCACAAGGTGCCCGCGGGCCGGGCAACCGTTAAGATAGATCAGACAATTCAGAAGTCAGCGAGAAGCGGGCGGGGCTTTGTCCTTTGGAAACGCCATACTGGATGCCATAGAGGTCAAGAAGTTTGACGGTACACTCTCGGAGGCGGTTATCCGAGAGGTCGTCGAGGGCTATACCTCCGGCGCCGTGCCGGATTATCAAATGTCGGCGCTCTTAATGGCGGTCTTCATCCGGGGGATGGATTACGGGGAGACGCTCGCCCTCACGCGGGCAATGGCCGAGTCTGGAGATACCTACTCTTTCCCGGACTGTGTCGACAAGCACTCGACGGGTGGTGTAGGAGACAAGATCAGCCTGACGTCTCTCCCAATCGTGGCGGCGTGCGGCGCGCCCGTAGCCAAGCTCTCCGGACGCGGCCTCGGCACGACCGGCGGCACGATAGATAAACTGGAGTCCATCCCAGGCTTCTCGGTGGACCTTTCGAGGGCGCAATTCGAGCGGCAGGTGGCGGAGGTCGGGCTGGCGATCATCGAGGCGGGTGAGTTGGCGCCGGCGGACAAGGAGATCTACGCCCTGCGCGACACGACCGGCACGGTTGACTCCTTGCCGCTCATCGGCTCCTCGATAGTCTCCAAGAAGGCCGCAACCGGCGCGGGACATCTGCTCTACGACGTGAAGTGCGGCTCCGGCGCATTCATGAAGACCCTGGAAGACGCCCGAGAGTTGGCCGGGCTCCTGGTGCGCCTGAGCGGCTCTTTAGGCATCCGGGCGTCCGCCCTCATAACGGACATGGACAACCCGCTCGGCTCCGCCATCGGCAACGCGCTCGAAGTGCGCGAGAGCGTCCGCTTCCTGAAGGGCGAGCACGTCCCGGAGGACCTCGCGCACGAGGCCCGCCTCGTTGCCGTCCGTCTCCTGGAACTAAAAGGCATCCCGGATCCCGAACGAGCGGTCGAAGAAGCTCTCTCCTCCGGCGCGGCCTACGAGAAGCTGCGCGAGTTCGTCCGTGCCCAGGGCGGCGACGCAGATGCTCTGGATGACCTGCCGATATCGGACGAAGTTCGGGAGGTCGCTGCGCCGCGCGCCGGGTACGTCGTCCGGTTCGGCGCCATGGGCGTCGGGCGCGCCGCGCTGATGCTGGGAGCGGGCCGGGAGAAGAAGGGCGACTCCATAGACTTCGGCGCCGGGGTGGAGGTGCTGGTCGGGATCGGGGATAAGGTGGAAGAAGGCCAGCCCGTGGCCCGTCTCTACGGCGCCCGCCGGACGGAGCGCGCAGAGCGGCTCGTGCTGGAAGCGCTCGAACTCTCCGGCGAGCCCGTCGAGCCTCCCCCTGCTATCCTGGACAGCCTGTGAGCACAAGCCGCCAGCCAGGAGTGAAGAGCCGAACGCTGGCGGCAGAAGCCGGAAGTTAATAAGACCGAAGGGAGCGACAGATGAGTCCAGTCCATGTGCGGGCCGAGCCGGGGGATTTCGCGGAGAGCGTGTTGTTGCCGGGAGACCCCCGCCGGGCTAAATACATCGCGGAGAACTTCTTCGAGGACGCGAAGCTCGTGACCGAGGAGCGCGGGATGCTCGGTTACACCGGGACTTACAAGGGAGAGCCGGTCTCGGTGCAGACGACGGGGATGGGTTGTCCCAGCGCCTCCATCGTGACGGAGGAGTTGATCCAGCTCGGGTGCAAGAACCTCCTGCGCGTCGGGACGTGCGGCGGGTACCACGAGGACCTGCGGCTGGGAGACCTGATCGTCGCGACCGCCGCCACGCCGCAGGACGGCACGGTATCCTCGATCACGCAGGGCGTCCCCTACGCTCCAGCGGCCCATTTCGACCTCGTCCACGCCGCCCATCACGCCGCGGAGTCGGCTGGCAGGCGGACGTTCATGGGCCCCATAGTGAGCTCGGACCTGTTCTACGATCCGGAGGACGACCCGGCAACGTTATGGAGCAACCTGGGGGTTCTCGCGGTGGAGATGGAGGCCGCGGCGATCTTCACGATAGCCGCCATGCGCGGCGTGCGCGCCGGGTGCCTGCTCACCGTCTCCGACACCATAGGCCGGGAAGCGGTGGTGCGGATAGAGGACTCAGCCCTCCGGGATGCCGTGGACAACATGATGGCCCTGGCGCTCGACACCCTGAACGCCTTAAACTAGTAAGCTGTCGGGGAAGAGCGGCGAGCCGGAAGAGGTAGCCCGGCCCGCGGCGCGGGTAGGACCTCGGGAGGAGTCTCAGGAGGGCTTTTGACGATCCTGAACGAGTCAGGGGTAGCGGACACTCTCTCGCCCCTTCACGCCTTGAGCGGGCTGGCGGAGAAGGTGCCGGGCGCCGTCATAGCCGTGATCGGGACCCGCGCCGAAGCCTTCCTGGCTCAATCCCTCGACGCCGCCATCCCGGACCGCTCCCCGGCTATCCGCCGCGGCCCGCGAGTGGTCTTCGTCGTCCTGGACCCGGCCCATCCGCCGGAGGGCGGACGGATAGCGTCCCGCCTCATCGCGGAGGTTGCGGGCATCAGCGGTACCAGGATGCTGCTGCTCGTCGCCGGCCGCTCCGCCGAACTCCTCGGCGTTGACGCCAACTTCGAGGCTCGTCTGGCCTCCCGGCGGCTGGACATCCCGGCGGCGGCCGTCGCCCTGGACCCGGACGGCAACTCTCCCGGCTCCCTCTCGACCGACCTTGAGGACCGTGCCCTGGCGGCGCTGGTCAGCCTCTGCCCTACCGGCACCTCGGAGAACCTGGAGCTGCCAGCTACCGCCCCCAAGCGCGGCGGCCTCCTCGGGAACTTCCTCGGACGCGGGCGGGAGGAGACCCGCTCCGGCCACCGGAAGGCGGTGGTCTTGCTCGGGTCCTCCGGCGAGGAACTGGCGAGAGAGCTGGAGCGAGCCGGGGTCGAGGTAGCAGGGAGCGTCCCCGGACCAGATGCCACCGTACTGCCGGACATCGGAGAGGGTACCATCGTCGCCCTCACTGACCCGCACCTCACTGCCGCCTCGCGAGCGGCGGAGGAGAGGGGAGCGCAGATCGTGCGGACGCTCACGCCCATCGGGGTGGATGGAACGGCGCGCTTTATTCAGGACGCGGCGGCGGCGGCGGGAACGGTTGCGAACGAGCTGGGCCGGGCGCGGGAGGCGTGGGAGGAGATGGAGCACCTGCGGAACCGGGTGCGGGGCAAGAGGGTCTTCTTCGCCGGGGACACGGGATACGAGATACCGCTCGCCCGCTTTTTGGCCGACGCCGGGGCGGTTGTTCTGGAGGTCGGGGCGCCGCGGCTCGACCGGCGGGGGTTGGGGGCCGAGATCCAGGCGATGGGCGCGGACGTGGACATCGTCCAGTACCCGGACTGGCGAGGTCAGATCCAACGCGCCGACGAGACGCGCCCGGACGTGGTGATCACATCTCCCGGCCTCTACGCGCCGCTCGTCGCCCGCGGCCACCTCTGCCGCTGCGCCCGTGACTTCCTGACCGCCGGGCCGCACGGCTATGAGGGAGCCCGGCGCATCCTGGAGACTCTCATTCGCACCTTCGAGCGGGCCGAGCTGCTGGACTCCGTAAACCTGTGAGCGCCTTTGGACCCGTGGGTAACGCATGCGGCTGATGCGCGGCGTCTACGAAGGTCCGGGCAGCCACGGCATCCTGCGCGTGGCGGCGAGCATGACGAACGTCCACGCCGTGCTGCGGGCGCTCCCGCACGAGGGATATTTCCACGCTCTCTATGGCGCGTGGTCGCGCAGCGGCGAGGCCCCGCCCGTGACGCTCTCGCCCGTCTGGGGTGACAGCGCGAAGCAGGAAGCCTCGATGGCGCCGGGACACCTGCGGCGGGATCTCTCGCAGGTCCTGCGCCGCCATCCGGGCACGGAGAGCGTCATCCTCGCCCGCTCCGAAGCCGCACTGCTCTCTGGAGAGGAGATCCCCACGGACGCCCTCCCCGAGAACCCGGAGACCGGCCTCACACCGGGCCTCGTCGCCTGCGACTGGGAGTCTCCGCTTGTGCGGGAGATCGAAGCCGCCGACCTCGCCCTCGAAGACCTGGTCCGGGCGCACGCGAAGGGGCGCGAGCGCAGCCCCGACCCGACCGTCAACATCTTCGGACCGCCAATCTTCTCGCCGGGCGCCGCCGCGGAGTACGACGAAGCCGAACGGCTCCTTGACCTGATCGGGGTCCAGGTCAACGCTCGCGTGCCGTTGGATGCCGGTGTCCGGGACCTGGCACGCCTGCCGCGCGCCTGGGCGAACCTTGTCCTGTACCGGGAGACCTGCGAGTCGGCGACGCTGTATCTTCAAGACGAGTTCGGCACGCAGCGGGTTACGCCGCCCATGATCGGCTCCGCCGGCACCGGCGCGGCGCTGAGGTCGGTGGGAGAGCTGTGCGGCCTGGAACCCCAGAGGGTGCAGCGAGTCGTGTGGGCCGAGCTCTCCCGCACCTCCCGGCTTCCCTGGTACGCCCGGCTCGCCACCCCGGAGACTTTCGAGGACCGCCGCGTCGCCATCTTCGGAGACTTCACTTACACCCTGGGTCTCGGTTACGCCCTGGCGCGCGAGGTCGGCCTGGAGGTCGCGCCCTGCGGCACCTACCTCACCCACCTCGAACGGGACTTCCTGTTCCACGCCCATACCTTCACCGAGGACGCCTTCGTCACCGACGACCCGGACGAGGTCGCGGACCGGATCGAAGCGTCCCGGCCGGACCTGCTCATCGGCACCCACCTCGAAGGAGCGGTCGCCGAGGCGCTGAACATCCCGTTCCTGCCTCTATGCCCGCCCGTCACGACGCACCCGTTCGTGCAGCGCCCGCTGATGGGATACGCGGGCTCCAGCGTGCTCGCCGACGCCCTGGAGCGTTCCCCGCGCTGGACGGAAGAGAAGCCCAGGGCCATCCCCGCCGGGCTCCCGTGGACCGATGACGCGCTGGATAAGCTGGAGGAGATCCCGGCCTTCCTCCGCGGCCGAGCCCGGCGGATGGCCGAGGAACGTGCCCGCTGGCTCGACGCGCCGGAGGTAACGCCCGAGATCCTGGCCGAAGCCCGCCGCTGAACCGCCGCGCCGTCCCGCTATAATCCCTGGAATGGGAATCAGAGACTTTATCGAGTACCTGCGGGAACACCAGGAGCTTCTGCGAAACGGCGCGGAGTTGCCGGAGGCGGAGCGCGAGGAGACGCTGCGGGAAGCGGAGGTAATGGTCGGAATGGCCGAGGCGGCGGTCAAGCAGTTGGAGTCCGTGATCAAGAACCGCCGCGTGAACCTCCCAGAGGAGCACGCCGTCCGCTTCGCCCAGGACATCTTCCGCCACCTCATCGCCGAAGAAGAGAAGGTAAAGGAGAAGCTGCGCGAGCAAGTCTCGCCGTGATCTTGCCTCCCCTACTGCGCGAGGACGACACTATCTGCGCCGTCCCCCTCACCCTCGCATAAGTCATTATTCCTCCGGTCCAGACTGGGGCGGAAACCGGTGAGTCGGCCGAAACTGTTTGGGGCGGCGTTCGTATAGGTCTTCAGTTGAGATTAGCGCTGGAAGGTCTCCGGCGCCGACAGGAGGTCAGGAAGTCTTATGTTGAAGTCCAGGATCTACTTTCTCCCGTTGCTCGCGGCCCTGGCAGCCGTGTTGTTCGTGGCGGGATGTTCACTACAGAACGGCCAGGGAAACAAGGCAGAGAACGTCGCCCACAAACCCGCCCCGGCCTCGCCGAAGATACCCGAGACCGAACCGGTGGCCCGGGTGGCTTCACAGGTCGAGCCGAGCGTCGTGCAGGTCAACGTGCGTTCCATACAGATGACGCCGTTCGGGAATCAGGCCCAGGAGGGTCTTGGGAGCGGTGTGATCTACCGCAAGGACGGATACATCATCACGAACAATCACGTGGTCCAGGGCGCGAGCCAGGTGAACGTCGCCTTCGCCGACGGTTCCACGGAACGCGGACAGGTGGTCGGTACGGACCCGACCACCGATATCGCCGTGGTCAAGGTGAATCGCAACAACCTCCCGGCGGCGAAGTTCCGCAAGAGCGAGAACCTCGTCCCCGGCCAGCTCGCCGTTGCTATCGGCAGCCCCTCGGGCTTCCAGTCCACCGTCACCGCAGGCATCATCAGCGGCCTTAACCGGGAGATACCCGCCTCGTTGACCGGAGGCACCGATACCTCCCTGGTGGACCTGATCCAGACCGACGCCGCCATCTCTCCGGGGAACTCCGGCGGGGCGCTCGTGGACCGCGCCGGTGAGATCATCGGCATCAACGTGGCCTACCTGCCCCAGACCCAGACCGGCCAGCTAGTCGAAGGCATAGGGTTCGCCATCCCGTCGGACACCGCAGTCTCCGTCGCCGACCAGCTCATCGCCAACGGCAAGGCTGTTCACCCCTACCTCGGCATCCAGCTCGCGGACCTCACGCCCGAAGCCGCCAAGCAGTTCAACCTGAAGGTGGACTCAGGAGTCGTCGTCAGGAATGTCGTATCAGGCTCCGCGGCGTCCAATGCCGGGGTGCGCTCGGGAGACATCATCACCGCCATCGACAACAGGAAGATAGCGGACTCCGGAGACCTGCTCGGCGACCTGCGCGACTATAAGCCAGGGGATCAGGTCAAGATCACCATCGTAAGAAACGGCAACAAGAAGACACTGAACGTCACCCTCGACCAGGCGCCGCAACAGCAGCAGCAACAATAACGAACCAATTACCGAGCAGAAGAAGGGACTCCGTGCGGGGCCCCTTCTTCTTCGCGCCTCTGCCCACATCTTTTATTGAATAATTCTTCAACTATGCATATAATATCGGTATGGCGCATTTCAAGACAACTTCGGCGGACGTAAGGTTATTAGAACCACGGGACGTACTGGATGGTGGCGAATTTGCTGGCATAGACGAGCGGGTGGCGGGTCTCATGGGGGCCATGGCCGGGCCGACGCGCATCCGGGCGCTGTTCGCACTTCTCGATGCGGGTGAGCTTCCGGCGGGCGAGGTGGCGAAGGCGGTTCGGATGAGCGCTTCGGCGACGAGCCACCAGTTGCGGGTCTTGCGCGACCTGGGTCTCGTGAATCGGCGGCGGGAGGGCCGGAAGTGTTTCTACGCGCTCGCCGACGAGCATCTCGGGGTGCTCTTAAAAGAGGCTCTGTACCATGTGGATCACACCCGGCTCGCGGAACAGGCAGCCGGTGGCAGAGGCGCGAGCCGTTGAAGCGCTCGCGCAGTCATCCGGCGGGACATCAGCACGAGACCGGAAGGTGGGCGAAGGTATGGCATACGCTCTCCCACCTCATACCTTTCGGGCATTCGCACGAGAGTTCGGAGAGCGTGGACGACGCGCTGGAGTCGAGCAAGGCCGGGATACGGGCGCTCAAGATATCTCTAGTGGCGTTGATGCTCACGGCGCTCATGCAGGCCGGGGTCGTTGTCCTCTCCGGCTCGGTCGCGCTGCTGGCCGACACGATCCACAACTTCTCCGACGCCCTTACGGCGCTGCCGCTGTGGCTCGCGTTCGCTCTCTCGCGCCGGGCCACGAACAGGAGGTACACCTACGGGTACGGGAGGGCCGAGGACATCGCCGGCCTGGCTATCGTGGGGTTCATCTTCTTCAGCGCCTGCGTGGCGGGTTACGAGTCGGTGATACGTCTCATCTCGGGCTCCGAGGTCTCGAACCTCGGCTGGGTCGCCGTGGCGGCCGGCATAGGTTTCGTGGGCAACGAGTTCGTGGCGCAGTTCCGCATTGGGGTCGGCCGGCGCATCGGGAGCGCGGCCCTCGTGGCCGATGGACAGCACGCGCGGGTGGACGGTTTCACGTCGCTCGCCGTCCTCCTCGGCGCCGCGGGTGTAGCGCTCGGGTACCCGGTCCTGGACCCTCTTATCGGCCTGCTTATAACGGTCGCCATACTGTTCATCGTCAAGGACTCCGCCCGCTCCGTGTGGCGCCGGATGATGGACGCCGTGGAGCCCGAGATCGTCTCCGGCATCGAGGAGGCCGCAGCGAGCACGGAGGGGGTAGAGAAAGTCGAGTCCGTCCGCGCCCGCTGGGTCGGCCACCGCATACACTCCGAGGTGCGTATCCGGGTAGACGGCGGCCTGAGCGTGGACGAGGGAGAGGAGATCTCTGGGCGGGTCCGGGACGCAGTCCGCCGGGCGACCCCCAGACTCGACCGCGTAGCCGTGGAGATTGGGGCCCTGTAGGCATTCCTGGGTTAGACTGGAGTCCTGTATGGCACACGACCACACCCATCACAACCACGGAGACCACGGCGGCGACGGGCACTCTCACGGGGTGAGCGAGGACGCCGACCGGCGCTACCTGGCGATAGCCCTGGCTCTGCTGGTCGGGTTCATGCTGGTCGAGGTCGTCGTCGGCATCGTGGCGTCGTCTCTGGCCCTGATCTCCGACGCCGGGCACATGCTGACCGATGCTGGAGCGATAGGTCTCGCGCTCGTCACGATGAGGCTGGCCCAGCGTCCCGCGCGGGGCGTGATGACCTACGGGCTCAAACGAGCGGAGATCCTCTCCGCCCAGGTCAACGGTATAACGCTCCTCTTGCTCTCCGCATGGTTCGTCTACGAAGCCATAAGGCGTCTCGTTCACCCGCCTGAGGTGGAGGGCGGGTTGGTCCTCGGCATTGCCCTTCTAGGCATCGTGGTAAACCTGCTCGCAACATGGTCGATCAGCCGGGCCAACCGTCAGAGCCTCAACGTAGAGGGCGCCTTTCAGCACATCCTGACAGATCTATTCGCGTTTATAGCCACCGCCGTCGCCGGAGCCGTCATCTACTTCACCGGCGGCTACAACCGGGTGGACGCCATCGCAGCTCTGGTCGTAGCGGCTCTCATGTTCAAGGCCGGATACAGTCTGGTCAGAGACTCGGGACGCATCTTCCTCGAAGCAGCCCCGAAGGGGTTTGATCCGGACGAGATAGGAAGCGTCCTGGCCTCGCGCCCCGGTGTCGCGGAGGTCCACGACCTGCACGTCTGGACTATCACCTCCGGGTTTCCCGCCCTCTCCGCCCACGTCCTGGTCGGCCGCGACGAGGACTGCCACGCCCGCCGCCGCGACCTGGAAGAGATACTCGCCGAAGAATTCGACATCTCCCACACCACCCTCCAGATGGACCACGTCGGAGACCACCACACCGGCAACACGAACCTTCAGTTCTTCCCCGACATCCAGCGGCGCGGCGAAGGGAAGTAGAGGTCGGAAAGTAGAGACCTGCCGGAGAAGGCCCAGAGTTCCGAAGCCGGCGGCATCTACGGTAAGATAGTTGCGGCTCTGATCGAGCCAGAAGAACTCGAAGAAGAGAGGTACGCCGATGGGTAAGCAGCGCCCGGGCAGTCGGACGACGCCCCGCAGGTTGGACAACGCGGGACGCGAGCGTCCCTGGGGCCTGATAATCGTGGGCGGTATCCTGGCGCTGGTGCTCATCGCCTTCGTCACGGTGGTGGTCCTGGACAGCAGGGAGCAGGCCGCGCGCACCCCGCCAAGCGAGGTAAAGACTTATAAGGTCGAACGCGGTCACACGGAGAGCAACGTGAAGTATGCCCAGTCGCCGCCGGTCGGAGGCCAGCACAACCCCGTGTGGCAGAACTGCGGCTTCTACTCCCAGCCGGTCCGTAACGAGAACGCCGTACACTCCCTGGAGCACGGAGCTGTCTGGATCACTTACCAGCCGGACCTCCCGAAGGACCAGGTCAACACGATCAAGGACCTGACCGAGAGCCAGGACTACATCCTCGCCAGCCCGTACCCTGGTCTGGACTCCCCGGTAGTCGCCTCGGCCTGGGGCAAGCAGATCAAACTGCAGAGCGCGAACGACTCCGGCCTGAAGCAGTTCATCAGCGCGTACCGCAAGGGCCCGCAGACCCCGGAGCCCGGCGCGTCTTGCACGAACGGCACCGGCCAACCGGGCTAGCGCTACATGAAGTCCGCCTCACGACGCTCGGCACGCCGCCCGGACCCCCGCACGCTCGTAGCCCTGATCGCCGTCCTGCTGGCGGCGACGATGCTGGTCATGTACATAGCCGGCCGCCCGCCGGGCGACGGCTCGCCGGAAGCCGGGTTCGCCCGCGATATGTCCGTCCATCACGGACAGGCGGTCGAGATGGCCGGCATCGTCCAACTCCGCACGAAGGACCCGAAGATCCGCTCGCTCGCCACCGACATCGTCCTCACCCAACAGTCCCAGATCGGGACAATGCAGGGCTGGCTGGACGTGTGGGGCCTCTCCCCGACCGGCACGGAGCAACAGATGGCCTGGATGGGCCACCCGATGTCCGGCAGGATGCCCGGCATGGCGAGCCCGAAAGAGATCAACCGCCTCAGCACCCTCCCGCCGGAGAAGACCGACGTGCTGTTCCTGCAACTCATGATCCCGCACCACAAGGCAGCCATCCCGATGGCCCAGGCCGTCCTCGACCGCACAAACCAACCCGAAGTCCAGCGCCTCGCCGACTCCATCATCGCCTCCCAGAAGTCCGAGATTGAAGCCATGCAAGCCATGCTCAAAGACAAAAACGCCTCTCCGGCCAAAGAGGATCCGAAGATGGACATGAAGTCCATGGACCACTAACAACTCGCAGCAACATATCAACGTGTGTTAGTATGATTTTATGAACGATGAGCGTTGCGACCTGTTGTGCATAGACGCTCCGCTGGCGGAGGGTATTCGGACCCGGTTGCCTGGAGTGGAGGCAGCGCGGGCTGCGGCGGAGCGGGCGGGGGCGCTCTCGGACCCGACACGGCTCTTGCTGGCGGTGGCGCTCGCTGAGGGTGGGGAGTTGTGCGTGTGCGACCTCGCCTGGATCTCCGCCCGTGCTCAGAACCTCGTCTCGCATCACCTGCGCCTTCTGCGCTCCCATGAACTCGTCACCTCCCGGCGCGACGGCAAGCTCGTCATGTACTCGCTCACGAATACAGGACGCTCGCTCCTCACGGCCGTGATGGGCGAAGTCAGGGTAGGCCAGTGAGCGGTCAGCCGATACAGATTCAGGGCCGTAGGCCGATGAGGTCCGCGGAGCGTGAGGGGCTCGTTCGCCGGGCGAAGCTGCTCGCCTGGCTGGGGGTCGGCTGGCACGGCGTCGAGGCGGCGGTCGCCATCGGGGCGGGGGCCGTGGCCGGGTCCATCGCGCTCGTCGGCTTCGGCGCGGACTCGCTGGTCGAGTCGGTGGCGGGGTTCGTCCTGCTGTGGCGCTTCGCGGCTTCGAGAGCATCATCCGAGAGCGCCGAGCGCCGGGCGCAGAAGCTCATCGCCGTCAGCTTCTACGTCATAGCCGCATACGTGGGCTTCGAGGCGGTGCGTACACTGCTCGGCGCGGAGCAGCCGGATGCGAGTTGGGTCGGCATCGGGCTCGCCGCGTTCACCCTGCTCACCATGCCCCCGCTCGCCATCGCGAAGGCTCGCGTCGGTGAGAAGCTCGGTTCTTCGGCGACGAAGAGTGAGGGCCGCCAGAACATGCTCTGCGCCTACCTCTCGGCGGCTCTGCTAGTAGGGCTCGGAGCAAACGCGCTCTTCGGGCTGTGGTGGGCGGACCCGGTGACGGCCATACTGATCTCCGTCGTAGCGATAAAAGAGGGCCGGGACTCGTGGCGCGGAGAGAGTTGCTGTACGGCCCCCGTGATTGCCGGAGAGGACTGCGAAGACGACTGCTGCCGGTAAGAGAGGAACGTCAATACGCGACCGTGACCTGGACGCGCTACCTATCGCCTGCAACCTGACCGGGCGGGAAGCGAGCCAGCGCAAGGAGTCCACCATCGAAGTCCTGCGGCGGGCGGAGCAGGCGCGGGAGATAGAAGACGGCTACGAGCTCCTGTTTCCGGGAGATGATGAGATGGTCCGCGGCATCACGGAAGTCGTGATCGCCGAGAGGTCGTGCTGTCCGTTCCTCGCATTCGAGACCCTCTTCGAGCCCGACGGCGGGCCTGTTCTGCTGCGTGTCTCGGGACCGCCGGGCGCGAAGGACTTCATCCGGGACGAGCTGGCGATGACGACCATCGAGGAATGACGTTCATCCTGGATCGGCTAAAGCGATGGGCGCGGAAGCTCGAGAACGAAGTGTACGCTCTCTATCTGGCCTACAAGGACCCCAGGGTTCCCTGGTACGCGCGGGCGCTCGCCGCCGTGGTCGTCGGCTACGCCTTCAGCCCCATAGACCTCATCCCGGACCCGATCCCCGTCCTCGGCTATCTGGACGACGTCATCCTCGTTCCCCTCGGCATCGCGCTGACCATACGCTTGATCCCGGACGAAGTGCTGGCCGAGTGCCGCGAGAAGGCGAAGACGATGCAGGACAGACCGGTCAACCGGGTAGCGGCCGCGATAGTGGTTGCTATCTGGGTGCTGCTGGTGATCGCGGCGTTCATGCTCGTGCGGCGCTACTTCTGATCCGGGCTATGGCGGAGGCAGGCTGCTAAGGAAACCCGTAGCCGCGAACACGCCCAGTGCCATCAGCAGCTCGGC
>DASSMB010000060.1:0-9546 GCA_035689095.1 Rubrobacteraceae bacterium
TTTTAGAGTCCGGGAGCGCCAACTGCGTCTGCTTCTCTCCCGGCCTCCACACCGGCAGCCGCTCCACGCTCACGCCGGGCGACGGCTCGGATGGCACGGGCTCGAAACCCGCCAGCGCACGGACCTCGTGACCGCGGGCGAGCAACGCTTCTACATGCCCCTCGGTCGCGGCGGCCTGTCCTCCGAACCCCGGATACAGATCGTCGGCGACGACGGCGATGCGCACGCTCAGTCGCTTCCCGAAGATCCGAAACCGCCCTCGCCGCGGCCATCGGCTCCGGCTTCGAGGGACTCGACCTCGGTGAAAGCCGCGACAGCTACCCGGACGAGGACTAGCTGGGCGATACGGGTCCCGGCTTCGACCAGGAAGGTGTCGGCGGGGTCGTGGTTTATCAGGGGCACCTTTATCTCGCCGCGGTAGCCGGAGTCTATGAGGCCGGGGGTGTTGACGAGTGAGATGCCGTGACGGACAGCGAGACCGCTACGGGGCAGAACGAGCCCCGCGAATCCGGCGGGGATGGCGACCGAGATGCCGGTCCCGACCAGCGCCCGTGCGCCGGGCTCCAGCCGCGCCTCCTCTATCGAGCGCAGGTCGTATCCGGCGTCCCCTTCGTGCGCCCGCGCGGGTTCGCGAGCCTCGGGGACCAGACGCCGGAAAGTCACCTGTAACTCTTGCTCGGGAGCCATCCGGGAGATGGTAGCACTTCGTCCCTTCGGGCTGCCGGACGGACGCCAAGCCGACTTGCCGACCTGCTATCCTTAGCTGCATGAGTGAGAAGAGAGAGCGGTACCTGGTAACTTCGGCGTTGCCTTACGCGAACGGGCCGCTGCACGTCGGCCAGATCGTGGGCGCCTACCTGCCGGCGGACGTGTTCGTGCGCTACCTGCGCGCCCGAGGCGAGGACGTAGTCTACGTCTGCGGCACGGACGAGCACGGCGTCCCCATCACCCTGACCGCCGAGCGCGAGGGCAAGGACCCGCAGGAGGTCGTGGACTACTGGTGGAAGCATATGGAGAAGACCTTCGAGCGATTCCACATCTCCTTCGACAATTTCTCGCGCACCTCGACGCCGCTGCACGCGAAGAACACCCAGCTCTTCTACCACAAGCTCAAGGAGGGCGGCTATATCTCCGAGGCGGAGAGCAAGCAGATGTACAGCCCGACAGAGGGCCGTTTCCTGCCGGACCGCTACGTCGAGGGGACGTGTCCCGTGTGCGGCTACAAGGAAGCTCGGGGCGACCAGTGCGACAACTGCGGCTCGTGGTACGAGGCGTACGAGCTCATCGAGCCGCACTCCAAGATCACGGGCGGACCGGCCGAGGTCCGGGAGACGATGCACCTCTACCTCGACCTGCCGAAGTTCTCCGATAGGCTGAAGGAGTACGTCGGCGGGCAGGAGCACTGGCGGAGCCAGGTCAAGAACTTTATCCTGGGGATCATAGAGAACGGGCTGGAGAAGCGCCCGATCACACGCGACATCCAGTGGGGCGTCCCGGTCCCCGAGCCGGGCTTCGAGGACAAGCGCTTCTACGTCTGGTTCGACGCCTGCATCGGCTACGTCTCCTCGACGATGGAGTGGGCCGAGAACATAGGAGATCCGGACAGGTGGCGCGAGTACTGGCAGGAGCCGGGTACGCGCCTGATCCACTTTATCGGCAAGGACAACACGGTCTTCCACGCAATCGTCTGGCCCGCGCAGCTCATGGGCGTTGGCGAGGACGGCGAGGAGCCATACGTCCTCCCCTACGACATCCCGGCCAACGAGTTCATGAACCTTGAAGTGGTCGTGGACGGCGAGCCCCGCCGGATGCAGATGTCCACCAGCCGAAACCTGGCGGTGTGGCTGCACGAGGCACTCGACCGCTTCCCGGCGGACCCGTTGCGGTTCTACCTGGCCTCGAACCTGCCGGAGACCGGCGACGTGGTGTTCTCCTGGCGCGAGTTCCAGAGCCGGGTGAACTCGGACCTCATCGGCAACCTCGGCAACTACATAAACCGCGTGCTCTCGTTCACCGAGAAGTACTTCGACGGCGAGCTTCCGCGTCCGGACGCGCTGACCGACGACGCCGGCGAGGTCTTCGAGGACTTCAAGGCGCTTGAGGCCCGTTATGCGGAGAAGATGCTCGCGCCGAGGCCGCGCGAAGCGCTCGGAGAGCTCCTGGCGATGGGCCGCCGGGCGAACCGCTTCTTCGACGCCGCCGCTCCCTGGAAGAGCCGCAAGGACGACCCGGAAGGGGCGAAGGCCGCGCTCTACGCCTGCTGCGCTCTGCTCGGCTCCATCGCCTACCACGCCGCCCCCTACGTCCCGGAGTCCATCGAGCGGCTGCGAGAGTTCTTCGGCGGTCCCGTGGCCAGGGTATCGGACCTCGACCTCCCCGATAGCTACCGCGTCAGCGGCGCGAAGCCGCTGTTCCGGCGGATCGAGGACGACGAGATCGGGGCCGTCGAGAAACAGCTCTCGGACGCGCTCATGGGCGACGGGAACCAGCGCTAAATCGGCTTCATTGGCGGCCTTTACAACCGGGTCGGACGTCCGCCCACGCGCAGCGCAAGTGTGGAGATGACGACGCCCGCTACGGCTATCGTCGCCAGCGCTATCCGCAACCCCAGCAGTTCCGCCAGCCCGCCGACGATGACCGGCCCGAGCAAGAACCCGCCGTAGCCGAGGGTGGTGACGACGGAGATCGCCGCGCCGGCCCTTCCCGGCGCGAGGTCACCGGCCACCGAGAACGCGATGGGCACGACCGACGAGAGCGCGAGCCCCACCACCAGGAATCCAGCGACCACGATCAGCGGCCAGTGGGTAGCCAGCGCGAGCGCCATACCTAACGTCGTGAGGAGCCCCGCGCCGAGGAGCGTGCGCCGGTCCCCGAATCGGGAGATGGTCCAGGTGGCGCCGAGCCTCCCCACGGCCATCGCCCCGTAGAAGACGGCCACCCCGGACCCGCCGAGAAGCGCAGAGAGTTCGAGCGTCTGACGTAAATAAATGCCGGACCAGTGCTCCATCTCGCCCTCGGAGAGCATGCCCAGCGTGGCTATCGCCGCCACGAGTAGGAGCGGCAGGCTGCGGTAAAGCCCTCTTGCTTTCTCCGTTCCGCCCACATGGGGTTCCGGCACGGGGAACCGCGTAAGCGACACCGCGAGCATCACTACTGTCAGCGGGGCCAGCAACATCAGGTAGACGTAACTGTAGTACGTGCCGGCCTGGAGCAGCGCGCCGGCCGTCAGCGCCCCGGCCACCCCGCCGGAACTAAACGCCGCGTGAAGGAGGGCCATGAAGCGCCGCCCCGAGGTCTTCTCCAGGTCCACCGCTGCAGCGTTGATCCCCACGTCGTAGAGCCCGGTGGCCGAGTAGAGTACGATCAGCGCCGCCAGCAACATGGCGTATCCATTGGCGAAGGCGACCCCTATGATGCCGAGCCCGAAGACCAGAGAGACGGCGACGAGGTACGCCCTGCGGCCCAGCCGGTCGGCGGTCCATCCGAGAGCGGCCATCGCGAGTATGGAAGCCGCCGCCCCGGCGAACAGCGCGACTCCCAGAGGACCGGGCGAGAGATCCAGCGCCCGGCTCAGGTCCGCGAGCAGGACCGCAAAGCATCCCGCCCAGAGACCGAAGAAGCCGAAAGCTCCCAGCTCGACAGCCAGGAGCCTCCAGATGCGCGGGCCGGGGCTACTCTGTGTCGTAGCCTCGCTCCTGCCAGGCGTTTACCCCGCCCTCCATGTTGGCGACGTTCGTGTAGCCCATCTTCTGCAAGGACTTCGCCGCCAGAGAGCCCCGTCCTCCGAGGGCGCAGTGGACCACGATCCTGGCGTCCTTCTCCGGGAGCTGAGCTTCGGCCTGGAGCTCCAGAATCCCGCGTGGGACGTGCCGCGCGCCAGGGATGTGCCCTTCCTCCCACTCATCGGGCTCTCGCACGTCCACGATCGTCACGCTCTCCCCGGAATCCAGGGCGTCGCGGACATCCTCGACGCTTACCTGCTCTGTCTCAGCCTTCGCTTCGGAGACTATCTCCTCGTAGCTCTTCGCCACATTCCTCCTTTCCGTCGGGATCAGCCAGCCTATGCCTTGCGGTGCTCGGTCGCCACCGTAACGGTGCCGTCGGGCAACTCCCCGAAAGTGTAGTCGCCGAAGAGGATCGGGTCGGCGGTCCGCAGGCACAGGAAGACCCGCACCGCGAGGTTCCGGATCTCGCTCTCGGCGTGCGCATCGGCCCGCATCTCGATGATGTGCCTCAAGGCCCGCACGTTCCCCGTGAACACCATCGGCGCCTCGGTCTCGTTGGGCAGGAGACTGCGCGCCGTCTGCTGCACCTTCTTCCTGGCATCCGTCTTGTAGTCGGCCGAGAGCATGGCGCTCCCACCCTCCTGGTACTCCAACAGCCTCCCCGCCATCGCCTCGTACTCGGCCGCGGCCCGGTCCGCCCGCTCCTCGAAGAGCCGGTGCAACTCCTCATCCTCCTGGTACTCCGGACGCTCGACAAAGCGCAGCACGGAGCCGCTAACGTAGCGCTGAGAAATTTGGGAGAATCCCGCTCCGGCCCGGTGACGCACCAGCTCGTGCGTGACGCTGCGGCTTATGCCGTAGAGCAGGAAGCTGAAGCTCGCGTGCTCCAGCACCGAACCGTGCCCCGCCGAGGTCAACCGCTCGAAGTAAGCGGCGGCGTTCTCGTTAGTAGTGCGCCGGGGACCGAACGATGCGTAACAGTTGCCGGAGAAGTGAGGTTTGCCATCACGACGAACAAATACGATCCCGTTCTCGGTGGTGACACAGTAGACTTTGCCGCTGTAGGTCTTTCTCTCGACTCTCGCGTTCTTGTTTGCCCACGCTTCGGTGCGAGTCCTCTTGGATACGATGTACACCTGGAGTCTTCCTTCGGGCGTCTTCTTGTGCATCAGCGAAGAACTAAAGCCCAGCTTGCAGAGGATCTCTTGAACCTGCCCAGCGAACTCCAGGGAGGTCGTGACGAAATTCTCCCTCCCACTTTCGCCCCGATGGCCGTCGGTCGCCACGAGGATCTCCCAGACCTCCGTTAGCAGGTTCGTGGGGAGATCCAGGACCCAACGCGGCAACCTCTTGCGGGCGCTTCCCACGCCGCACTCCTGCTCGAAGAAAGTCCGGATCGCCCGTCCTCCACCCACCAGCGTGCGGGGGACGTCGTTTCTGGGGTCTAGCCACCGGCTCGACTTCAGGCCTAGAGTCTCCGCGAGGGACGAAACCTTCTCGCAATGGTCACCGTAGACCACGACTCCCTCGCCCCGCCCCACAATGGAAGACCCTTCTGCTGCGTAGTAGACGCACAGCAAGGCCAACGCCCGGATCTCCTCGACGCTCTCGACCACGCGCTCGGACACGATGGTTGAGTTGCTGCCGTAGGAACCGTACTGGTTGCAGATTCGCTGACCGAACTCGAACCCTGGGATACGAACCCGATCCGGTATCTCCCCCACCCACCCCGAAGAGGTGGTGCGAACCGCGAAACGTCTGCTCCATATCTCCTTGGTAGAGTAGAACTCGTACCCGCCGTCCTTCAGGCGTGCCCACTGGCGATGATCGGGGGTTACCGCGAAAGACAGAGCCTTGCCTTCGCAGACAAACAAGTCATCGTCATGATCGTAAACCTGATACGCGAGCGGCTGCTGGAACTCGGCTTCGCCTGTATCGGGATTTAGCGTGAGTACCCGCTCACCCTGGTGCAGGTTCTGAAATTTCTTCCACCCTTCGTCCGTGAGTATCTCTGTTTCGTCGTCGAAGCAGAGCTGGCCCGCCGTCTTGCAGAGCTGAGAAGAGCCGGGGAGCGTGGTCGGATCTTCCAGGTAGCCTGGGAACCCAAGATCCGGGTCGAAGCCTTCGAGGAAACCGGCGAGGCCCGCTACGTTGACCTGCGGCTTCGCCAGCATGACGACGCCCGGCCTCCTCAGGTACGCGGTCCCGGCGCCGGTATGGCTGACGGGGGAGTGAATGGCCGGGAAGCCGTCATTCACGCTCCCTCCCAGGCTCTCGAACAACTCCTGCACGCGCTCCGCGCTACGCCCGGTTGTCTCCAAAAGGCTCCCTTCTCCGGTGTGTTGCAGAGAAGGTTAGCCTATTTGACGGGGTTCTACACGGCCTCGGAGAGGGCGCGCCGCAGGGTGCTGGAGTAGCGTCCGGTGCGGATGGTCCTTAGGGCTTTGATCTCGACCTGCCGCGCCCGCTCCTGCGAGATGCCGAGCACCTCGGAGACCTCGCGCAGCGTGCGGATCCTGCCGTCGTCCAACCCGTGTCGCATCTGCAATACCTTCGCCTCGCGCTCCGGCAGACCTCTTACGGCCTCCACGAGCGCCCCTTCCCAGCTCCCGATCTCGACGCGCTCGTAGTCCTCGCCGGAACGCTCGTCGGCGAGCAACTCCCCCATCTCGGAGCCGTCGTCGGCCCCGGTGCCCATCCGGGCGTTGATGCTGGACACCGGCTGGCTCACCTCGCGCAGCCTGCGCGCTTCTTCAGGCTTCACATCGAGCCTGGCCGCCAACTCCTCCTCGGTGGCGTCGCGGCCCAATTCTACGGAGAGCGCGTTTTCGGCGCGGCGCAGGCGGAACACGGCGTCAACTACGTGAGCGGGGAGGCGGACGGCGCGTCCGTGGTCCGCGATAGTGCGGGTGACGGCCTGACGGATCCACCACGTAGCGTAGGTCGAGAAGCGGTTCCCCATCTCCGGGTCAAACTTCTCGACCGCCCGGATGAGCCCCGCGTTGCCCTCCTGGATGAGGTCCTCGAACGCCACGCCACGCCCCCGGTACTTCTTGGCGATGGAGATTACGAGCCGCAGGTTGCACTCGATGAGCATCCTGCGCGCCCGCATGTCTCCCTCGCGCACCCGGCGCGACAGCTCGATCTCTTCCCGGCGGTCGAGCAGCCGCCCGTCTCTTATCTGTCCCAGGTACTGCGTCAGAGAGTCTTGCGCCTGCATCATCCCACGTCCCCTTCCTTAGAACCTATGGTAGAACCTACGCCGCCGAGGGCCCATCTCCGAAACCGCCGTTCACGCGCGGACCGCCGTGCGTCACGAAACGCTCCAGCACCCGCTCATCTAAGCTGGAGGTGATCCACCACTCCCGCCCGCACGAGCACGCCAACGAGAGCGAGCGTCTGATCCCCGGCTCCCGGAGCGCCGCCTCCTTGAGTGACCGGATGCAGCACGTCGGGATCTCCCGCACGTATACCTCCCGGTGCGGCTCTCCAGCAGGAGCGACCGTCGTATCCGGCCGCAGAGCGCTCCTCTTCCTCACGCCGCTCCTCTCCTCTCATCCTCCGAACCGCGCCGCATGAACGCATCCTCTTCCGGGACCACAGGTATCGGGGCCTGCCACATCGCGCCGCAGGAGTGGCACTCGAAGCCATCTTCCGCGATCCGGGCGCTTCTCTGGCAGCAGGCGGGGAGGTCGGCCTCGTAGACCGACTCCTCGCCCATAGCCGCGATCCAGAGCCGCTCGCTCCGCGCTTCGCTCCTCACTGCTACGCCGCCTTCCCGGAGAGGCGCCCGATCCACTCACTCGCCTCCTCGCGGGTGAGCTGGCCCACCGGCTTCCCGACCATGTCCTCGAACCTGGCCAGCCCATCCTCGACCACGTCCGCGATGAGGGCCTCCAGGTAGTTGAGCTGCTTGCGCGTGGCCGGCAACTCGCCCTTGCCTTCCTCCCGAGGCGCCCGAACCTGTTTCTCCGTCCGCTGCCCGTCGCCGGACGCGACGCCGGTCTCCTCAGCCGGCACGGCGCTCTCCTCGCCGCCGAGCTCCTCGAAGGCGGTGACGCCGACGTTGATCGCATCGCGCAGCGCCCGCGCCTTCGCCCGTGTCTCGGCCATCCGAATCAGGTGCGGCGCTATGGCCCGGTTGACGTTCTCCGGGCTCGCGTCCCCGATCCCGGTGTACTTGCCCTCTTCCGTCCGGACGGTGGCCTTCACTATGGCGACCTCGCCGTTCTCCGGGGCCGGTATCTGCAAGAGATCCGTCTCGATGCTCCTGAGTCCCCGCGCGTGCGCCTCCTCCAGAAGCCCCGCGTACAACACGAACCGCTTGCCCTGCCGCTCGATCATGTACTCTTCCCGCATCGCTATACCTCCTTCGGCGCTCCCGCACCGATATTGCTGTCTTCACTGAATTGAGTGAGGATGTGGTCAAATAAAAACATCAGGCGATCCGCTCGTAGGTGTACTGGCGTCCGCCGGGAGCGGCGGTCTCGACTTTACGGTGGATCAGACCGAGCTTCGCGAGCCTCGTCGCCCGGTTGTTGCAGGCGGTGTGGTTGACGCCGAGCTTCTTGGCGAGATCCGCGTTGGTGATGGATCCGGCGGCCCGTATCTCCTCCAGCGTCTCCACCAGGTGATCCGGCACCGTCCCGACGATGCCCGGCTCCCCGCCGACCTCGTCCACCCGGATCATCGCGAGCGACCGCTGCCGCAGGGACGCCTCGATGTTCTCCAGCATGTCCCGGTCCTCCTCGACCAGCACCAGCCGCCGGTCCCCGTACTCCCCGCCCGCGACCCTCGACACCAGAACCCCCAGCGCCTCGTCCGCGAACGAGTAGTCCATCAACTCGACGCCTCGCGTGTCCACATACAGGGTGCCGCCCTTCGGCAACCCCTCCAGCGCCTCGCCCAGCGCCTCCCGGACCGCCCGGCCCGTCGAGCGGGTGACCATCAGCTTACCCCCGAAGTCGCCTCCCGCGACCTCGTAGACCAAGCGTGAGTGGTCCTCAGTCACCGGCGCTGTCCTCACTGTCTTCAGTGAAATCATATAAGTGAAGTGTACTCTCTGAGCGCTGGAATATCAATGGCATATGGAGCGGTATTTTGCGCTCATCGGGAACTTTTTTCACGCGGATCGTGGGCGAGGCGCGGGAGGGAGACGCGGACGAAGGTGCCGGGGAAGAACGGGACGTTGCGGGAGTTCTTGCGGTCCTCGTAGACGGTTACGCGGCCGGTGCCGGAGCGCAAGGAGAGGGAGCCTCCCGCTCGGCCGGAGATCTGGGCTACGAGCGCCAGGCCGCCGCCGCGCCCGAGCTCGCCGGTGCCGGAGACGCCCATCATCATGGCGTGGCGCAGGGCGTCGTTGTCGGTGGTGGTGTGCTCGGCGTACTTCGGGTTGCGGGAGAGGGTCTCTCGCACGCCCGGCCCGCCGTCGGCGATGGCGATGAGCACCTCCTCCCCGCGCCGGCCCGTGCCGCTGACGACGTGGTGGTAGGCCTGGACGGCGGCGTAGGCCCCGAAGGAGGAGCGGCCATGCTCGGCGGCGTTCGCGCAGATCTCCGAGAGGACCGAGCAGATGGCGACCCGCTCGCGCACCCGGTAGCCCTGATTCTCCAGGATCTCCGAGATGCGGTGGATGATGCCGGGGATCTCCTCCTCGGTGTGGAAGTTTATTAGCTCCTGCAAGGTGCCGGGGTTGTGCCGCTGCCGCTCCTCCAGGGAGGCCAGGTCCGCGTTAGTCTTCACCCGCCCGCCGAAGTGCCGGAAGAAGTCCATCCGCTCCAGGTAGGCCGGGACGTCGCGGCCCGAGAGCGCCAGGTCAACC
>DASSMB010000061.1:0-14767 GCA_035689095.1 Rubrobacteraceae bacterium
CGAACCCGAGGACCTCAAGGGAGCGGTGGTCTTCCTCGCCTCGGACGCCGCCTCCTACGTCCACGGCGCGATCCTGCCAGTAGATGGCGGTTGGCTGGGACGCTAACGCCTGCATCGAAACCCCGGCGTTCTTCGGTGTCCGGCGCCGCTACAATGTTCGGGACGTGATGGAGTCCGGGATTGGAGCGGGTTTGGGTAGAGTCGTGGCGGTTCGAGCCGACGTATCGGAGGCGCTGGAGCGCTGGAGCGCGGTGGTGGCGCTGGAGTCCACCCTGATCTCTCACGGCCTCCCCCGCCCGGATAACCTGGAGCTTGCCCGCGAGGTGGAAGAGATAGTACGCGCGGAGGGCGCGGTCCCGGCCACCGTCGGCGTGATCGGCGGCGTACCGAAAGTCGGACTGGACGCGGACGAGCTGGAGCTGATGGCCGAAGAAGATGGGATCCTGAAGCTCTCCGCCCGCGACCTGGCGTTCGCCGTCGCCGCTGGGAGCCACGGCGCCACGACCGTAGCCGCCACCGCGCACCTCGCAGCGCTCGCCGGGGTCGAGGTCTTCGCCACCGGCGGCCTCGGCGGCGTCCACCGCGAGGCCCGCGAGAGCTGGGACGTCTCGGCCGACCTGATGACCCTCGCGCGGACGCCCGTGGCCGTCGTCTGCTCCGGCGTCAAGTCCATCCTCGACGTGCCGGCGACCCTGGAGGCGCTGGAGACCTTCGGCGTCCCGGTGGCCGGGTTCCGCACCCGCCGCTTCCCCGGCTTCTACCTAACCGACTCCGGCAGCCCGCTCGACTGGTCCCTGGACAGCGAGGAAGAGGCGGCGCGCGCCATCCTGGCGCTCCACGAAGTCGGGCCGGAGGGCTCCGGCATGCTCATCGCCAACCCCATCCCCGAAGAAGAGCAACTCGACCCCGCGCTCCACGACCGGGTCCTCGACGCGGCCCTCGCGGAGTTGAAGCGACGCGAGATCCGGGGCAAGGAAGTAACGCCGTTCCTCCTGGACCAGTTCCAGCGGACGACGGCGGGAGAGAGCCTGAAGGTCAACAAACAGATCATCCGCAACAACGCCAGCCTAGCGGCCCGCATCTCCGTCCGACTGGCGAATCTCCGCGCCGCGAACCGGACCTGAGCGATGCGGGCATCCCGCGAACGCGCCTCGCCTCGCGCCTCCCGCGTCCTGGTAGTCGGGGACCTGCTCTACGACCTCCTGGCCGAGGTGGAAGACGTGGCCTTCGGCACGGACACCTTCGCGCCCATCCACGCCGCGGCGGGCGGGTCCGGCGCCAACGCCGCCTCGTGGCTCGCACGCTGCGGGGTCGAGACGCACTTCGCCGGCCGGGTCGGGGACGACGTGTTCGGCGGCTTCCTCGCTGGTGAGCTGGAACGCGCGGGTGTCATTCCGCACCTCGCCCGCGACCGGGACCTGCGTACCGGCAAGGTCTTCGTGCTCGTGGGCGCGGAAGGCGAGCGGACCATGATCACGGACCGCGGCGCCAGCGAGAACCTGCGCCCGGAAGACCTGCCCACCAGCCTCTTCCAGAGAGGCACGCACCTCCACCTCTCCGGCTACACCTTCTCGGCCGGCACCCGCCGCGAGACCGCTTTCGGCGCTTTACGCCTCGCCCGCGACTCATCCATGACCGTCTCCATTGACCCCTCTTCGGTGCCGCTGCTCCAGGATATCGGCCCGGAGCGCTTCCTGGAGTGGACGGCGGGCGCCGACCTCTGCCTCCCGAACCTGGAGGAAGGAGCCCTGCTCGCCGGCACGCGGGAGCCGGAGGCCATCGTCTTTGCCCTGTGCGAGCACTACCGCGGCGTCGTGCTCAAGCTCGGGGCCGGGGGCGCTATCTACGCTGGTGAGGATGCGGAGCTGGTGCGTCTCCCGGCGATGGCGGTGCGGGCCTTGGATACGACGGGCGCGGGTGACGCCTTGTGCGCCGGTTTCTTATCGGGCTGGGTGACGGGTTCTTCGCCGGAAGATGCGCTGCGGCGGGGGGTCGAGATCTCGGGCGGGGTAGTAAGCAGGATCGGCGGTCGGGCGGAGTAAACGGCGGCTACTTCTCCGCGGCCCGGATCTCCGGCAGGCTCGCGGGGTCTATGAGACCGTGGTCCGCGGCGTGGTTGGCGGCGGTAACGGTATCTTCGACGAGCAGCATCGGCACGCCGATGGCCTCGACTTCGGCGGAGATCTCACGCACCGCCAGGTCGCGTCCGGTTATGGGACGCTCTATGTCGCGGATGTAGATCGCGCGTATGCGTCCGGGGTTCTCCCGCGCGACCTGGGCGTAGGTCTCCGCGTCCTGCTGTCCAGAGTCCCCGACCAGCACGAACGGCAGGCCGGGATATGTGTCGAGCAACTCGCGGATCACCAGTAGCTTGTGGGCGCGATGGTCCATGCCCCGCAGCGCGTCCTTCACGCCGCCCCAGTCCTTCAGGAAGATGGGACCGGCGGGGATATTCCGCAGGTCGAGGAAGTCCGAGATCAGATCGTACAGGTTCCACGGGCTGGTAGAGACGTAGAAGATGGGGTTCTCCCCCGCGCCGCCGTCCGGCCCGGCCCGCAGCGCCCGGTAGAAGGGCGCGACACCCTCCAGCGGCAGCCGGGTGTGCGCGTTGGAGAAGAGGAGCAGACGTAGCGTGCGGAAGGCGCTCGTCGCCCCGGTCAGGACCACGGTATCGTCTATGTCGCTGATGACGCCGAACTCCACATCCTCGGGCGGCACCATCACCTCTCCCACGGCCTGGGCCTCCCTCTGGCCCTTCGCCAGCGGCCACATCAGCTCCAGGCCAATCTCCCGCCAGGCATTATCTTCCGGCAGCGGCTCCGGCGGCTCCATGCGAGCCTGGAAGAACCCCTCGTCGTCGGCGACTACGAGGCGGTCGCGGCCCGCGAAGCGCACCCTCACGCGGGCGCCCGGCACCTCGGCGCTTAGGAAGCGCCGGATCATGGCCCGCAGGTTGCGCCACGCCGAGTCGTCCACCGCCGGGAGGTACACCTTCTTCTCCTCCATCACCCGGCCCGTGATGTGGACCGCCCGCGCCGTGCCGTGCCCGAGGTAGGGAAGTATGTAGACCGGCCCGAGCCGCCCGTGGCGCACCTTCAGGTAGAGCTTCATCCGGTCGAAGCGGTGTTCGCCGGCTTCTATCAGGTACAGGAGCCTCTTGCGGAGAATATCGCGCCAGCGCGTCCGCACCTCTAGTCGCTCCCGGAGTCGCCGGGGACGTGGATCTCGTAGCGGGCCTTGCCCGCTCTCTTCGCCCGGTACATCGCTATGTCCGCGTCGTTCAGCAGCTCCCGCGGGCTCCGCCCGGACTGCGCGTCCACCACGACGCCGATGCTCGCCGTCACGGAGAGGTCCCGCCCGTTTACCGTAACGGGCTCCTGGAATATCGTCTCGATCCTCTCGACCACCCGCACCGCCTCGTCGCCGTTCCCCAGTTCCTCCAGCAGCACGGTGAACTCGTCCCCGGCAAGACGGGCGACGGTGTCGGCTGCCCGGACGCACGAGGTGAGACGGCTCCCGACCTCCGCCAGCAGCCGGTCCCCGACCTCGTGCCCGAAGGTATCGTTGATGTCCTTAAAGTTGTCCAGGTCCAGGAAGAAGACAGCTATGCTGAACTCCCTCCGGTCGGCGCGCGCCAGCGCCTGCTCCAGCCGGTCCAGAAAGAGCGCCCGGTTCGGAAGCCCCGTGAGTGAATCATGGAAAGCCTGATACGTGAGCCTCTCCTCCAGAGCCTTGCGCTCCGAAATATCCCTCGCCGCGGCGAAGATCACGCGCCGCCCCTCGTAGTCCATGGAGGCGAGCGCCACCTCGACCGGGAAGGTCGTGCCGTCCTTGCGCCGGTGCCTGTTCTCGTACGTGCCCACGACGGCTCCGGGCCGTCCCCGCATCGCCCGCCGCCAGGCCGCCTCTTCCCCTACCGCCTCCTGCTGCTCCTCGGACATGACATCCACGGCGATATCCCGCACCGAGAGCGAGAGCAACTCCGCCCGCGTGTAACCCAGGGACCGGCACGCCTCGACGTTGCAGTCCAGGATCCTGCCTTCCTCGTCGTGCATCAGGAGAGCGTCCACGGAGTTCTCGAAGAGTTGCCTGAACCGGACCTCGCTCTCGGCGAACGCCTCCTCGACTCTCCGCGCGCGCGTTATGTCCTCGATCACGGCCACTCCCCTACCGCCATCCTCCCACAGCGGCGATACCTCGATCTTCACCAGGACATCCCCTCCGTCTTTCCTGCCGAGACGCCCTTCTCCCCGGTAATGTCCATCTCCCGCCAGCATGGAAGATAACAGCCCCTCCCTTACACCGCCATCGGCGCGGAAAGCGGCATTCAGGGAGAGCCCGCGGATCTCCCGGGCATCGTAGCCGAGCATGTTCCGTAGAGAAGCGTTTGCCTCGGCAACACATCCGTCCGCATCCAGGAGCGCGAGCCCCACGGCGGCGCTCTCGAACGCATCCCGCATCGGGCCTTCCGCGCTCCGGCGCGGCTCCTGACGCGGGCCCGCAGCCAGCAGGCTTCCAAGAAGAACCGTGCCGGTAATACCCGCAACCTTTGCCAGGATGCCTCTCGTTCGCAAGACTATCACTCTCCGTCAGACTACCAGGAACTCTCCGGGTATTATCGTGCCGGTAGCCGGATAACTTTAGTCCCTCCAGCATCGAGAATCACCGAGAGCGGTCCAGCCCGTGGACTTCGCTGGCGGTTCCCGGCCCGGGATCCATCCTTGAGGTCCACAATCTCCACGGCGCAAGACCCTATGCGCAGCCCGTTTTCGTGTGAGGCTCCCGTCAGAGAGGCGTAAGAATCCGCGGCCTCCTCCGCGTCGGGAGCCGCAATCTCTAGCCGCGAGATGCCGCGCGCGCCGTTCGGATGGGCGGCGGCCGGTCCGCTGGGCACGCGCAGGCCGCGGGGGGTCTGGTCTTCGATCAGGAACGGCAGCACCCGGCCTTCCTGCCGGATGCGGGCGACGCGCCAGAGGATCTCCTCGCCGCCGGGGAGTGTCCTGCCGCCGCTCGTTGGGTCATCCACCTCGAACCCTTCCGCCCGCAAGCGGCGCACGTCGCCGTCGAGGTCGTCGGAGGCTGCACAGTAGTCTATGAGGCCACCGCCGAGCGCCGCGAACGGCCGCCAGTTCCACACGTTATCAGTGGGGTCCTCCGGGTCGAGGAAGGCGATCAGCTCCACGTATGAGCCGTCGGCGAACGGGATCAGGGCGTTGCGCGTCAGGCCGTCGGCGTGCTCGCCGCCCGGCGTGACCGTGAAGCCTAGCCGTTCGTGTTCCAGCGCAGCCTCTCCGAGGTCCCGCACCAGCAACACCAGGTGATCCAACCGGGCCAACACAGGCTTCTACCTCCCAGGGGTCCTCGCCGCCTCTGATACCATACTCGCATAACGACGTCCCGGCCAATAGACGATGAACGAGGACGAACCCCGCATGAGCGACACCGAGGGATCCTACCTCTCCCAACTCGACGAGGAGACCATGCGCCGCGCCTGGGGCGAGCGGACGCCCGAAGACCGGCGCAGGATCATCACCGCAGCCATGATCTTCGGCCGCCAGCTAGATGCCCGCCTGGCCCAGACCACAGCTTCTCCCGCCCTGGAAGACACCCAGCGGTTCCTCATGTCCCTGATGAACGCCGTAGTTGATGAGTTCGCCGAACGCGAGGAGATAGACCGCAACGAGGCCGCCTCCTTCCTCGGCGATGTGACCAATAGGGATCACATCCTGGAGTTCAACGAGGTGATCGAGGACTACGAGACGGGAGACTCGAACAAGTCCCTGGACGCCTTGTTACGAGAAGCCATCAGGGACCGGCGGGAGAAGGCTATCTGGTCCGGCCACTGGAGCTCGGGCTAAAGAGCCCGAGCCACGCGCGGCTCACTTACTAATCGTCGCGAGGTCCGCGTCCCGGCCTCCGGTCTTCCCACCGCTCCAGGGTTCGCCCCGGCAGGTAGACGATATTGAGCCAGAGCAGCGCGACTACCACGAACCCCCCGAGCACCCCGACGAACTGCCAGACCTCCGACATCAAAATCTACTCCCTCTCGTCCGTTTCGCGGACTCGCTTCGTACTCCGTTAGTATCTGCCGACATAGTATCGTCTACCGGGGACCGCGGCGCCGTTAACCGTTTAACCGGGGCCGCGCGAATACTCTGGCGGACGCCGTCTTACTCGGATAGAGTTGAGGAGGTCCAACGAAAGCGAGGCGTCTGCCGGATGGCCCGATGAGCGAGCGTTACACGACTTCGGAAGAGGTGGCGAACGGCGTGACGCACGGCCTCGGGCTGGCGGCGAGCGTCGCGGGAGCCGCCGCGCTGGTACTCCTCACCGCGCCCGGCGGCGACGCCTGGCGCATCGTCAGCTCCGTCGTGTACGGGGTCACCCTGATCTCCCTTTACACAGCCTCGACGCTCTACCACCTGTCGCGGCGGCCCGGAGCGAAGCGGGTCCTGCGGGTCCTGGACCACTGCGCCATCTTCCTTCTCATCGCCGGGACGTATACGCCGTTCATGCTGGTCAGCCTGCGCGGAGGCTGGGGATGGACGCTGCTCGCACTCGTGTGGAGCCTGGCGGCGGCCGGCATCGTCTTCAAGGTGTTCTTCACCGGACGGCTCGACGCCCTGTCAACATCCGTCTACATACTGATGGGCTGGCTGTGCGTCGTGGCGGCGAAGCCGATGCTCGATATGGTCCCCGCCGGAACGCTACTCTGGCTCCTCGCCGGCGGGCTCGTCTACACGGCCGGTACGGTCTTCTACCACAACCGCCGAGTCCCATACTCGCACGCCGTCTGGCACCTCTTCGTCATCGGCGGCAGCCTCTGTCACTACCTCGCCGTCTCAAGCGCCGTCCTGCCACCCATAACATGAGCCGTGATGATACGCTGCGCGCTACCGTCCGCGGCTCTCCCGGCCGTGTGTCGCGCTGTCACCGGCGGGACCCATCTCGAACAATATCTCGTCCAGAACCAACACCAGCAGCTCGACCAGCCTTCCCGGTCCACAGCTCCGCGCATACTCCAGCGACGACTCGGCCCACTCCAGCGATGCGGCATTGTCATCGGTTGGCATTACGGCTCTTCGTTCCTCCCTCCGTTGACAGGCACCTCTGTGTACCCGCCCTGGCGTGTCTATAATTCTGACAGATGCGAGGGCGCAGCAGGACCGCATTGTGCGCGGAGACACAACGGACCTGCTATCGAGCGGAGACTCAAGCTCTGGAGGGTGAAATAGGAGCGAGCATCAGACATACCAGCCTGGACACCGACAGCGTGGACGACGGGAAACTCAAAAGAGGTTCCGCCGAGGAAGACATAAGGCTTCTCTCGATGGTGGACATCTTCGAGCCGCTCTCGCGGGAGGAGATAGAGGCGATCAACTGGAGACGCCTGGAGACCAGCGTCGGGCGCGGCGAGACTTTCTATATGCCGATGGACCTCGGCGAGACGCTCTTCATCCTCAAGTCGGGCCGGGTGCGGCTGTTCAAGAAGAGCGCCGATGGGCGCGAGTTCACGCTGGCCGTCTTGGAGAGCGGGACGGTGTTCGGGGAGATGTCGATCACGGCTCAGCGATTGCGGAACGCCTACGCGCAGGCCATAGAGCCCTCGCGGATCGCCGCGATGTGCCGGGCCGACGTTGAACGCCTTATCATGGAGAAGCCCCGCGTGGGCCTTCAACTGATACATCTGTTGAGCGACCGGCTGAACGCCTACGAGATCCGAATGGAGGACCTCGCCTTCAAGAAAGTCCCCGCCCGGCTTGCGAGCCTCATCTTCCTGCTCATCGAGAGTCAGGGCGTCAGGACCAGCACGGGCTACAAGATACCCACCCGCTACACCCACCAACAGCTAGGGACCATGATCGGGGCGAACCGCGAAGCCGTTACCCGAGCCTTCTCCATACTGCGGGAGGCCGGTGCCGTCGAGGTGAGACGCCGTTATATCTGCGTCGAGAACCTCGAAGTCCTGCAGAAAGCGGCCGAATCCAACTCGTACCAGGAAGCATGAGCCTCTCTCGCCCGCCCCGGTCCGCAGCAAGACATAGATCACACTTCACACCTTCCGAGAAGGAGTAAGAACATGGAGACTTTCCTGCTCCGGCAGTTCCAGCGAGAGATCGAACGCCAGTGCCAGTTCGCGATGATCGCGCTGCAGGACATAGAGGAATCGTCCGCCAACAGCGACGGTAAGCTCTTCTGGTACTCGATCCAGAACCTGCTCGTAGCCATCGGCAGGATCTCCCGCCTCCTCTGGCCCCCGGACGAGAGCGCCTCGGAACGCGGCGCGGAGCTACGCGCGAGCCTCGGCGTCGGAGACGACTCGCCCCTGAAGTCAAGGACCTACGTCGAGCACTTCGAGAACTTCGACGAGCGTCTAATGGACTGGTACGAGACATCTGAGCACCACAGGTACTTCGATTCATACACCGAGCCTCTGGACATACTCGCCGAAACCAAGGGCGGCGACCGCTTCCGCGGCTACGACACCGAGAAGAACGCCATCCTCTTCCACAGCGAGCCCTACTACCTCGGGCCGATCTCCGAAGCCGTGGAAGTCCTCTGCCAGCGCGCGGAGCAGGAGATGCAGAAACCCCGCTTCGACCTGGACCCGGAGAAGCCCAGCGCCCGCGACGAGGAAGATATCGTCCGGTACTGAGCGAGGCGCATCCGCTGGCAACCGTAGCCCGCGCCCGGCGAAGCCGCCCCGCGCGAAGCCTCATGGCAGGCCGCGCTTCGAGCTTGCGATAGAAGTCCTCACGGAACCCGGCGTCCCGGAGCATCAGATCCATCTAGCGCGAGCCACGCTTTGCGGACCGTTGTCACGCACGCCTCCATGAGCCTTTGAGTCCCGCGGTTTGCCCATTTGTGTCGCGCGACACCGAGTTTGCGTCTGCGCCGCGGCCGTTTGTGCCCCGCGACACACAAACGGTCTGAGGACGGTTTGACGCGCTCCGAGGGGAGGGTACGCCTCTGCACTAGTTCACCGGGTAATCGACTGGCCGCGGTGGATGACGTTGCAGGTAGAGCCTTCAAGAAAAGGAGCATTCATGGCTGAATTCGAAGAGCGTAGCGACAGGTTCACGGCAGTCGAGGACAGGTTCGCAGGCTACACGGTCTACGACCGGGACAACGACAAGATCGGCAAGGTAGACGACCTCTTCCTTGATGAGAACGACCAGCCGGAGTACTTCGGCGTAAAGATGGGCTTCCTCGGTACCCGCTCGACCTTGATCCCGGCGGAGATCGCTCAGATCGACGAGTCTCAGCAGGCCGTGCTGGTCTCCTCCGAGAAGCAGTACGTCAAGGATGGCCCCTCCTTCGACGACGACCGGGAGATCACGCCGGACTTCGAGCGGGAAGTGCGCGGCTACTATGGAGTCGATGGTCAGTCGCCGGACACCGAGCGCGGCTCATACGGCTCCTATTACTCGGACAGCGACCAGGAGTTCGGCGCGGAGACCGACCGGGACTCCGGCGAGCATCATCCCGGTGTTGCGATGGGCGACCGCGAGGGCGGCGAGTTCCGGGAGCACGGCGTCCACGAGGAGGGAGCGACCGAGCCGGGTGGCGACCTCGACGACCAGGACGAGCTTCGCGTGCAGCGCACCGAGGAAGAGCTTCGGGCCGGCACCACGGAGCGCGAGGCCGGGCGCATGAACGTCCGCAAGCGCGTGCGCACCGACCGCGAGAGCATAGGCGTGCCCACGAAGCGCGAAGAGGTCCACGTCGAGCGCGTGCCGGTAGACCGCGAGGCTGGCGAGACGGAGATCGGCGACGACGAGATCAGCGTCCCGATCACCGAGGAAGAGGTCGTGGTCGAGAAGCGGCCGGTGGTGAAGGAGGAGATCCGTCTGCGCAAGGACGTGGTCGAGGACGAGCAAGTCGTCGAGGAAGACGTCCGCCGCGAGGAAGTGGACATCGACGACGCCACGGAGCGCCGCCGCGACGTCTAGCATCACACCCCCTATGAGGTTTGCGGAGGCGAAGCCGGCAGATGTCCGGCTTCGCCTCCGCTGTCAGCCGGGAACGATGGAGCCCGCCGGTTCCATGACCTGCGTGGTATCCAGCAAAGACCGGCCGTCCAGAGGCAGGACGCTATCGAGAAGATCGCCTGAAAGCGCAACATTAGCAGGAGGTAAGAGATGAAGGACAGCGAACAGCGGGGCAACCGGGACGCGCCGAGGGTGGAGGAGAACGAGACGCGCTCCGAAGACCGGCGCGGCGAATCCGCCCCCCGACGGGTTGGCGACGTGCGCCGGGACCACGAGGCGGAGCGTCACCGCAGGGAGTCCGAGCTTGGCACGAGCTGGACGAGCGTAACCTTCGGCTGGCTCACGGCGCTCGGCGCGGGCCTCATCCTTAGCGGGATCGTCGGCGGTATCGTGGGAGCGATACTGGGCGCGATGGGCGTCAAGGGCGGCACGGAGGGCGGCGTCGCGGCGCTTGTGGGGCTGCTGATCACGCTGCTTCTGGCGTTCCTGATCGGCGGCTACGTCGCCGGAAGGATGGCGAGCCGCGCCGGCGTCAAGCACGGTCTGCTGGTCCCGCTACTGGCCCTCGTGGTAACGCTGCTCCTGGCGGCCATCGGCACGGCTATCGGCTACAGCTTCATCGACCAGCTCAGCGGCGTCACGCTGCCGAAGATCCCCGGCGGCGTCCAGAACCAGATCCCGCAGCAGAACCTCGCCACGCTCCTGACCGTCCCCGGCATCCTCGCCCTGCTCTTCCCGTTCATCGGCGGGGCTATTGGGGGCGCGTGGGGAGCAAAGACCGGCCGTAACCGACCGTACTAAAAGTCCAGAAGAGGTGTGGCGGACGATCCGTCACACCTCGATCTATACAAAGGAGGAAAACGCATGAACATACTTCAGTCATTGCAGCAGGGGGTGAGCGCCTTCTTCGCGTTCATCCCGCAGCTAATCGGCGCCATCGTCATCCTGATCGTCGGCTACATCGTAGCGAAGGTCCTGGAAGCGGTCGTCGGTAGGGTCCTGAAGGCTATAGGCTTCGACGGCTGGATGGAGAAGAGCGGTATCAAGCAGTTTTTCGATAGGGCGCAGACTAGACAGACCCCGGCGACCATACTGGGCAAGCTGGTCTTCTGGTTCGTCTTCATCATCGCGATCACGATGGCTACAGACGCCCTGGGCATAAGCCAGGTCTCGGCCGTGTTCAGCCAGCTAATCGCCTACATCCCCAACATCATCGCGGCGGTCTTGATCCTGATCCTGGCCGGTCTGCTCGCCCAGTTCGTGGCCGGTCTGGTGCGGGGAGCTACGGGCGTAGATATCCTCGGCACGGTGGCGCAGGTCGCGATCATGGTCTACGCGGTCTTCGCCGCTCTTACGCAGCTCGGCATAGCGGTGCAGCTCACCGCCCCGACGTTCCTTATAGTGCTGGGCGCCGTGGCCCTCGCCGCCGCGATAGCGTTCGGCTGGGGTTCGCGCAACGTGGCCCAGGACATAGTGGAGAAGGCCTACGCCCGCCGGGGCGAGGCGCAGGAGAAGATCCAGCGCGAGCGCCAGCGGAGCGACTCCGACTCCGACGCCGACATCGGCACCGGCCGCCCGTCGGTACACCGCCGCGAGGTCTAGATACACCTCCAGACTACGTTCCGAAAACGAGAGTGCCGACCGGGAGGGTGTCCATTGCGGACGCCCTCCCGCTTCAGATCAGAGCGGCTGTACGCACCGCTCGTCGTTGTTGGCCGGGCGGTTGACGCGGGCGCTCACCGGGTAGGCGTCCATCTCATCCGGCGAGAAAGGTTCCAACAACGAGATCGCCTCTTGCGCCTCGGCCTCCGGGTCGAGCCAGGGATCGTAGGCGTCCGGCGGCAGTATGACGGGCATGCGGTCGTGGATCCCCGCGACGAGCGGGTTGGCGCGGGTGGTGATTATGGCGCAGGAGTGGACTTCTTCCTCCGGACCGCTCCAGCTCTCCCGGATGCCCGCGAACGCGAAGGGCTCGCCGCCGCGCACGGTGATGTAGTACGGCTGCTTTCCGCCATTCGAGCGGCGCCACTCGTAGAAACCGTCGGCGGGGATCAGGCACCGCCGGCGGCGGAAGGCTGAACGGAAGGAAGGCTTCTCGTTCACGGTTTCGGCGCGGGCGTTGATCAGGCGCGCCCCGATGCTATCGTCTCTGGCCCAGGACGGGATGAGTCCCCACCGCAACGTCTCCAGCCTACCGCTACCCGTTACGGCAGCCACCAGTTGCGTCGGGGCGATGTTGTAGCTGGACGAGAGACGCGGCGGATATTCCGTCAGGCCGAAATGCTTCACCAGCGTATCCAGCGGGGTCTTCAACGTGTAACGTCCGCACATGGCTCGGAACGCTCCCTTCGCATCGTTGCTTGCTACACGGATTCTACTTGAGAGGTCCCGGATTCCACCGGTTCTCTCGCGGCGCGGGACGGACGGGGGTATGCTTCCGGGTATGATCTCCTGGTTCCGCCGCAGGGGTAATGGTATCCGCCTGGAGCTGGGACAGTCTCTGGGAGCGTTCACCAGCCCGGACGGCGATATCTCACCCCTGTTCGTCTTCTTCGAGGTGGCGAACGCCGGCGGCGAGGACGTCACGCTCGCCGCAGTGCGCGTGACCCCGAGAGGTATCCCGCATACCGTCCTGGCGGACGCAGCGAAGGGCACGCTGGAAGGGGGCCACGACCTTCCCCGCACTCTGGCGCCCGGCGAGTCCATCCGGTTCCAGGTGAGAGCCAAGACCCTGGCCGGCAGGGCTCGCGACGCAGGTCACAGCGGACGGGCGCGGCTGGAGTTCGCCGCCGAGGACACGAGCGGGAACCGTCACCGCAAGGTCTTCAGGTTCCGGGTGGACGAGTACCTGCGGCTAAAGGACGAGTAAGAAACGTAAGAAACGGCGTGCCCCGGAAGTCGGGATCAGTGCCGGTATCAGAGACGGGTGGAGCGGAGTTGTCTGCGGGCTCCGGGCTCGCACGTCGAGGGTAGCGGCCCCCGCAGAAGCCTCTCGGCCCTATCCACGATAGAGAGGATATCGTCGAGGTCCACACCCTCCATCGTGGAGATAACGCCGCCGAGGCAGACCGTCGCCTGGGTCTCCGCGTAGGGGCGGAACTCGATCCAGGCTCTCTCGCAGGAGCCGGGGAGACAGTCCGACCTGCTACAGAACACCAGGTCCGGTTCGAGACGCGATACCTCCGATTCCAGAAGATCGGGCTCCAGGATCTCCACTCTCAGGTGCGGCCGGAGCTCCTCGATAGCCAGCCCGATAACCTCCCTATAAGATCTCGGCTCGATCGCTATGAGGACCTTCATACTCGCCAACTCCCTTCACGCCGTATCGGGAGATTCGACGAGCGATCCTCTCGCGGTTCCTGTTCCCCAGCACGTTCCATCCCGATGTCCATAACTACTTATGCAGTAACGGACCCGGTTTCGTACATTTTCCGGCCGAATTTCGAAAAATCTTTCCGCACAGGAGCCCGGAACGGCGTTCGGACCTTCAGACCTTGCGGCGGCGGTTCCCGAAGAGCGTCTCGCGGGTGTCGTCATCCATGTCCCGGTCGAGCTTGCGGCGCAGTTCCTTGCCAACGTCCAGGGCGCGCCGCACGGCGGGACGGGAGCCTACGGCCTCGAACCAGCGCTTCAGGTTCGGGAAGTCGTCCATGTCCTGCCCCTGGTTCTCGTAGGGGACGACCCAGGGGTAGACCGCCATGTCCGCGATCGTGTACTCGCCGCCGGCGAAGAATTCGGCCTCCGAGAGCCGCTCGTCCATCACGCCGTAGAGCCGGGCGGCCTCGTTCGTGTAGCGCTCTATGGCGTAGGGGATCTCATCCGGCGCGTAGTTGCGGAAGTGGTGCGTCTGACCGAGCATCGGTCCCACACCGCCCATCTGGAACATCAGCCACTGGAGGACCAGATACCTGTCGCGAGGGGATTGCGGGAAGAACCGGCCGGTCTTCTCCGCCAGGTAGATCAGGATGGCGCCCGACTCGAAGAGGGAGATCGGCTCGCCGTCCGGTCCTTCCGGGTCGACGATTGCCGGCATCTTGTTGTTCGGGCTGATCTTCAGGAACTCCGGCTCGAACTGGTCGCCCGCCGCGATATTGATAGGCTTGACGTTGTACGGCAACCCGGCCTCTTCGAGGAAGATGGAGACCTTGTGTCCGTTCGGCGTCGGCCAGTAGTAGAGGTCTATGGGCTGCGTCACGTCCGCTCCTCCGTTTCTCACTCCGACTCTCCTGCTTGCTGCCGCGCCGAGCGTACCATGTCGTCGCCGGAACGTCCCTCGACATCTCGGCGCTCGTCCATCTTCACTATCGTGTAGACCCGTCCGATCCCGAGCCCGAAGACTGCCTCCTGCGCCCTGCCGAGCGCCGCGTAGAACTGCTCTGCGCTCTCGGCCTCGACCGTCGTACCCAGAGCGGAGAGGCTGCACTTCAGCCCGGACACCTCCAGTTCCTTAACGGCTGCGGCTATGTAGCGGCTAACGCTCGGCGTCTCCGTCCCAATAGGGATGATGCCGACTTCGGCTATGATCATGAGGTCTCCTTCCGTGAGATATATACGCTCGACGAAGTTTATACCCGGAGATCATGCCTATATCTCCGGCCGAGCGCCCATTCGCGGGACTCAAGCTATCGGGGGCGGACCGGTACCAGACTCTTCCGGCGGCGCCACACAAACCAGAGCGCGCCCGAGATCATGGCCGCCATCGCCGCGTACTGGAGTACCGGGGCGTACTCCCTGACGAGCCCCCACTGGGTCCCCAGGACCCATCCGAGCCCTAT
>DASSMB010000062.1:0-4230 GCA_035689095.1 Rubrobacteraceae bacterium
CCCGCCGGACGGCCGGTAGCGGGCCGTGAACTCTGCGGGCGAGGCGTTGCGATGGGTGCGGACGCTCCGGTAGTGGATCTCGTCTCCCACAGTCCGGCAGGACATCTTCGCGTCGAAGTAGGGTAGGCCGAAGGTGGCGCGGGCGAGGCGGACGGCAACGGGGTTGCGGGCGTCGAGGGAGAAGAACCAGACGCCGGGCTTCCCTCCGGCGGTGACGTAGGTGCGGAGGTTTATCTCCGGGAAGTTCGAGAGAGGCGGCACGCCCGGCAGGAAGCGCGGCCTCACGCCGGTCATGCGGAACGGTACGACCCCGAGCCACGCGCTGCCGTCGAAGGTATCCAGTTGCAGGGCCGGAGGGACGAGCGAGCGGAGCCAATCCTGCGGGACGGGCCAGTGCATGAAGAGCAGGTCGTGCCAGCTCATCGAGATCGCCCACGACCCCGAGGGAAGCGGGTACGGGCGATGCTCACCGACGCCGAGTATCTTCTTGGGGTTCATCGCGCCGGTCATACCGAAAAGATAGCCCGGTTCTAATCTAACGTCCAGGAACGCTCACACCGTGTAGCCGGCTTTCCTGAGCGCCTTGAGGACGAGGTAGCCGATGATGGCGCCGGGGATGCTGGAAGCGGCGAAGAGTCCCATGAGGACCAGGATGCCGCCGCCCGCGCCGTCGAGGAGCGGTGAGATCAGGACCGCCCCAAGCGTCGCCCCGACGAGCACCGTCCCGACCGGCTCGAAGAGCGCGGCCTCGTCGCGGCGCAGCACGCGGTACGCGATCCCCACGGCTATAGCCCCGAACGGGCTTCCCGGAAACGCGAACAGGCTCCCCGTTCCCAGAGAGACCCGCAGCGTCGCCGTGACGAGCGCCGAACCCGCCGCCCACCACGGGCCGAGCAGGACCCCGGCCACCGCGTTGATCGCGTGCTGGAACGGGAACACCTTGGCCCCGCCGACCGGGATCGCGAACGACGAGAGAAGCACCCCCATCCCCGCGAACAGCGCCGCGAGCACCAGCTTCCGGGTCGCGCTCCCCGACAGACTCCTCGTCGCGTTAGCCATGTCCGACCTCCTTTATCCGGGTCTCTCCCACCATTGAAGGGTCGTCCGCGAGAGCCGCCAGAGCATCGAGAAACCGGGGCTCGAAGGTCCCAGGCCCGTCCGCCTTTTCGGCGGCGACCTCCCCCGCGCGCCCGAAGTACGCCAGCGCCGCCGCAACGGTCTCAACTTCTCCGCCCCCGACGGCGGCGAAGCAGCCAACGGCGGCGGTCGAGGCGCAGCCACTCCCGACTACCCGGCCCATCAGGGGATGACCGTTCTCCACAGCGAGAATGCGTTCGCCGTCGCTCACGTAGTCCGTTGGACCGGTCGCGGCGACGGTGATGCCCAGCGCGCGAGCGGCTCCGGTCACCGCCGCTTCCGCGTCCCCGGCGAGACTCTCGACGCCGCGGACCTCGGCGGAGAGCCCGGCGAGCGTGGCTATCTCGCCGGCGTTGCCGCACACGGCGGCGACCTGCAGCTCGGAGAGCAGGCGCTCGGCGGTCCGGGTGCGGAGCTTCGTGGCGCCCGCGCCGACCGGGTCGAGGACTACGGGGATGCCGCGCTCGTTCGCCCTCTTCCCGGCGAGGAGCATCGCCTCGATCTGGCGGCTATCCAGCGTCCCGATGTTCAGGACGAGCGCGGAGGCGAGGCCCTCCATCTCCTCCACCTCCTCGGCGGAATGGGCCATCACCGGTAGCGCGCCGGTGCAGAGCGTCACGTTGGCGACCAGGTTGACCGTTACGTAGTTGGTGATGTGGTGGACGAGCGGCTTCTCCTCCGCCAGCCTCCGCAGGATCTCTACCGCGTTCATTCCTCCACTCCCTTCAGTATCTTCCCTAGCGCGTGGACCGGCCCGGCCCCGGCCCCGATCTCACCCAGCCCGTACTCAACCGCCTCGGAGGCGACGGCGCGAGCCCGCCGGGCCGCCTCCTCCAGCCCGAAGCCGCGCGCCAGGAAGCTCGCCAGCGACGACGAGTGCGTGCAGCCCGACCCGTGCGCGTTCCCGGAAGGGTGGATCGGACCTTCGATCCTGACGAACTCCCGGCCATCGTAGAGCAGGTCCGCGCCGGACTCCGTATGCCCGCCAGTGATGATGACGGCTTTCGGTCCCAGCTCGCGCAGCGTAACGGCGCAGTCCTCGATGTGGTCCTCGTCCCGCTCCTCCCCCAGCAGAGCGAAAGCCTCGTTCACGTTCGGGGTTATCGCGGTTGCGAGCGGGAAGAGTTCCCCTTTGTAGGTCTCGACGGCGTCCGGCTCCAGCAAGACTGCCCCGCTCTCGGCGACCATCACCGGGTCAACGACCAGGTTCGGAAGGTTCAGGCGCTCTATGGTTTCGGCGACGGCGGAGATTATCCCGGCGTTGAACAGCATCCCGGTCTTTACCGCGTCCGTGCCGATGTCCTCGACGATTGCCTCTATCTGGTCCACGGCGACCTGTGGCGGGAACGGGAAGATCGCGTTGACCCCCACCGTGTTCTGGGCCGTGGTGGCGACGATGGCGGTCGTCCCGTAGACGCCGCAGCGCAGGAACGCCTTGAGGTCCGCCTGAATGCCGGCCCCAGCCCCCGAGTCGCTGGTCGCTATGCTCATCACCCGCTTCACGGATCAACCCTTCGGCAGGAACTTGTTGGTCATCACCTTGTCCACCTCCACCGGCTTCTTGAGCACGTCGTTCTTCACGGCCCAGTCCACGTAGGCTTGCCACTCCTTCGGGTCCTGGTAGCCGATGCGGGCCGCCTTGAAGACGGGCGTCGTCAGCTTCAGGGTCTCCTCCGCGGTCCTGGGGTCGAGCTCCTTGTTTGCCTTCAGCAAGGCGTCCTTCGCGGCCTCGGGGTGCTCGACGGCGTAGCGGTGGCCCTTGACGAGCGCGCCGACGAACTTGCGGACCGTCTCGGGGTTCTCTTTAGCGTAGGAATCGGACGTGGCGACGACCAGCTCGTTGTAGTTGGGGACGCCGACCTGGGGGAGCCTGATGACGTTGGTCTCGAAGCCCTTCTGCTTCAGCTCGACGGCCTCGATGTTCCAGTAGGCGTCCACGATGGCGTCCACCCGGCCGGAGGTCAGGGCCGGGCGCAAGTCGTAGCCGACGTTCACCTTCTCGGCGCTGCTGGGGTCTTTGCCGGCCTTGCGAAGGACAGTGTCTATGACGGCGGTCCCGAAGGACTGTCCGGCGTAGCCGATCTTCTTTCCGGCCAGGTCTTCCGGGCTGGTGATGCCGGACTTCTTCAGGCTGATGATGGAGTTCAGGGGCTCCTGCATTATCGCCATGACGGACTGTACGGGGATGTCCCGGATACCGGCGTTGGTCATCTCGTTCTCGTAGGAGATGCCGAACTCGCTGCGTCCGGCGGCCACAAGCTGGAGGACGGCCGCCGGGTCGGAGGGCTGGCGGATCTGGACGTCGAGCCCCGCGTCCTTGAAGTAGCCTTCCTCTTTGGCCGCGTACACGCCGGCATGGTCAGCATTCGGGTACCAGTCGAGCGTGAGCGTTACCTTCTGGGGACCTTTCCCGGAATCCGAGGCGGCCCCGCCGCAGGCCGCGAGCCCGGCGCAAAGGACACAGATCAATATAAGCGTAAGGAACTTTTTCATCACAACCTCCGATAGGTCTAACAGAGCGAATCCTTGTGGCGGACGAGCGCCGCCGGAGGCTGTGTTACGGGACGGGTTCCATCAGGTTCACTCCCTTCCGGTGGGGTTACCCACATCAGGTTCTAAGCGTCTCGGCTCTCGCCGACTCTCAGCCGCCCCGCTCTTCCGGGGAAGCTCCGCCGTGTATGTCGTGCCGGCCACTATAGCCTAGCGCTCTCTCAGGGTCCAGGGAGCGGTGAGGCGCTGGACGAGGGCGACGAGGAGGAAGAGCGAGATCCCCATCACGGAGAGGACGGCGATCTCGGCGAACAATCGCGGTATCTCGAACTGGGCCTTGTCCTGGATCATGAGGAACCCGAGCCCCTTGCTGGAGCCCACCCACTCCCCGATGACCGCCCCTATGACGCAGTACGTCACGGCCAGCCGCAGCCCGCCGAAGAGGAACGGCAGCGCCCCCGGCGCCTCGACCATGAAGAACGTCCTGCGCCGACTCGCCCCGAAGGAGCGCATCAGGCGTATGAGGTCCGGGTCCGTGGCCCGCAGACCGTCCACGGTGGCGACCGTGATCGGGAAGAAGCAGAACAGTATGACCACGAGCAC
>DASSMB010000063.1:0-11024 GCA_035689095.1 Rubrobacteraceae bacterium
CATCCGCGTTCTGGTCGACGGAGAGGCTCGCGCCTCGGTAGTTCATATCCAGTTGAGACATCTTGCGCACGAGCCGGTCCTGCACCCTATCGCGGCGTAGCAGCGGCAGGACGACGGCGTTTCGGATGAGCCTGCCGAAGCGGCCGCGAGGGAACAGGATTCCCGTGTTCCGGTCGGTCGTCTCCAGGACGCTCCTGACGATGGGGAGTCGTTCTTCACTGTAGGTGTCGAGCAGGGAGTCGGGCGCTCCTTCGTTCAGTACCTGGGCCAGCTTCCAGGAGAGATTGTAGGCGTCCTGCATCCCGGTCGTTATGCCCTGTCCGCCGCTAGGGCTGTGGACGTGGGCCGCGTCGCCGGCGAGGAAGACTCGTCCCTCGCGGAACCGGTCCACCATGCGGCTGTTGATCCTGAACTCCGAGAGCCACGTTGGGTTGGTCGCGTGCGTCTTGTAGTCTCCTGTCCGCTCGGCGAGCAGGCGTTGCGCCAACTCTAGCGTGACGCACGGGACGCGCTGTCCTTCTTCCATCTCGATAAACAGGCGCCACCTGTTGCCCGGCAGCGGACCCGCAGAGAGGGTGCCCTTCTCGTGGAGCCACGAGTAGATCTCGTCGTGGCTCCGGTCCCAGTCAAGCTCGACGTCGGCCATGACGAAGGAGAACGGGTAGGTCTCGCCTGCGAACGAGATACCCGACTGCTTGCGGACGATACTGTGCGCCCCCTCGCAGCTGACGAGGTAGCGCGACTCAATCCTCTCCTCCGAGCCGTCCGGGTACCTGAGGCGCGAGACGACCCGGTCGCGGTTCTGCTCGAAGCCGAGGAAGACCGTGCCACGCTCGATGTGGCCCCCGTGCTCCTCAAGGGCGCCTATGAGCAGCGCCTCGGTCTCGCTCTGCGGGATGATCATCATGCGCGGGACGAAGGCATCCTGGCCACCCCGCATGTCGAGCACGCTCAACTTCAGTTGCAGGATGCGCTCGCCTCCCACGTACATGTTGACCTTCTGGCTCGTGGCGCTTCTCGCGAGAAAACGCTCCGCGAGACCCATCCAGGCGAGTACCTCCGAGACCCTGTACTGCAAGCCTATCGCCTTCGAGGTCGTCGAAGGTTCCGGGTTCTTGTCCACGATCCGGAAGTCCACCCCCAGCCGCTTCAACTGGTAGGCGAGGGTGAGTCCGGTAGGTCCAGCGCCCACGATCAGAACGTCCGTTCGCCCGGTCGCTTTCGTCTCTTTGCGCATGGTCTTCTCGTCCTGTCTAACGGCCATCTCTTTCTCCTTTCATGGGATTTGCGTAGATCTCCGTCTAGTGTTCCTGCGTCACCTCCAAGAGGTAGCCGTCGGGATCCCGGAGGTACGCCGCCGTTCGCGATCCCGAGCCATCAAACCTCGCGGGGCGCTCCATCGGACCTGCCACCACGGACACCCCCTCGCGCGAGACGCGCTCAAGGAACTCCTCGAACGGCTGTTCGCGCGGCAGCTCGAACGCGAGGTGGAAAAGCTCGCGTTTGTCTGGAGGGGCCACGGACCCGTTCAGGCGACGGGCGAGCACCAGGTCGGCGTGTTTGTGTCCGGCGGAGAGGAAGACTTGTTCTATGCCTATCGCCGGGAGGTGGGCACGGTCCGTGACCTCTAGGCCCAGCACGTCGGCGTAGAACGATGCAGAGCGGTCGAGGTTTTCGACGAAAACGGCCGCGTGGTGGAGAACCACCGTACTCGCTCTCCGCCCCCGGTCGGGGGAGGTGACGTCCAGGGCCTCCCTGGTCTCCAGCACCTGCAACTCCTTCGCTTCTTTCTTCAGCATGGTGTCTCTCCTTTTTAATGCCTTGTTGGTTGTCAGTCTGCGTTCCGAGCCGACCGAGAACCACCCACAGGACAGCCACATTCACTCCCACAATCAATCGTGGAGGTGTACGTGCGGCGTCTGCTATCATGACCTCGCGCCTTCGGCACGGACCGTGCGAGGGGCTATGAGTTCGGGGAGCGAGGCATGGATGAGGCAAGGATCACGGACTTCGGCGCGAGCCTGAGGCGCTTGCGAGAGGCTTCCGGGCTCACGCAGGAGGAACTGGCCTCGAGGGCCGGACTTTCGTCGAAGGGTATCGGCGCCCTGGAGCGCGGTGAGAGGAAGCGGCCGCATCCCCACACCGTCAACGCCCTTGTCGACGCCCTGGACCTCGCCGGTCCCGAACGCGACGCCTTCTTCGGTGCGGTTCCCAGACGTATCGGCATGGCCTTCGTCCCGGTGGCCGATCTCGAAGAGGCAATCCCGGCGCTGCCTGCACCGCTGACGCTGCTCATCGGACGGGAGCGCGACGTCGCGGTGGTCGACTCGCTGCTCGAAGGAGACGGTGCCAGGCTCCTCACGCTCACGGGAACGGGCGGTGTGGGCAAGACTCGCCTCGCTCTGGAAGTGGCGGGCCAAGCTAGGGAGCGGTTTCCCGACGGCGTCGCCTTCGTGCCTCTGGCCCCAGTCGCCGACCCTGCGCTCCTCGTTCCCACCGTCGTCCAGATCTTGGGCTTGCGGGAAGCGGGAGGCGAGACCATGAGAGAGCTGGTACAGAGGCACCTTCGGGGCAAACGTCTGCTGCTCGTGCTCGACAACTTTGAGCACCTGCTCGAGGCCGCTCCCGAAATATCAGTGCTGCTATCGACCGTTCCTTCCCTCAAGATCCTGGCTACGAGCCGCGCCCCTTTGCGCGTGCGCGGCGAGCATGAGTACCCGGTTGCGCCCCTTGCTGTGCCGTACCCCACCCGTGTAACGGATACGGACGTCGTGGCCGCCGCCCCATCTGCCCAGCTCTTCGCCGAGCGGGCCCGAGAAGCCGCTCCCTCCTTCTCGCTCACCCGGAAAAACGCCGCCGCGGTGGCAGCGATCTGCTGGCGCCTGGACGGACTGCCGCTTGCCCTGGAGCTCGCCGCGGCGCGGGTGAGGTTCCTTGGTCCCACGGAGCTACTCTCGCGCTTGGACCAGGTCCTGCAAGCGGAGGGAGCGAGGGACCTCCCCGAGAGGCAAAGGACGATGCGGGCGACCCTCGATTGGAGCTACGGCCTGCTCTCGGAAGAGGAAAAGCCGTTGTTCGGGCATCTGTCAGTGTTCGCCGGTGGCTTCACGCTGGAGGCGGCGGAGGCTGTGGGCGCGCAGGTTGATGAGACGGGGACCAGAGAGGTACTGGGCCTGCTGGAAGGTCTGGTAGCGCAGTCGCTGGTTATGGCCGAGGCTTCACCGGAGGGAGGCGAAGCCGACGAGACGCGCTACGGGATGCTGGAGCCTGTAAGGCAGTACGCCCGAGCGAAGCTTGAAGAGGTAGGTGAAGGTGAAGAGGAGCGGCGGCGGCATGCGATGTTCTTCCTCGACCTGGTGGAGCGGGCGGCGCCGGAACTACGGGGACCCTGGCAGGTGGAGTGGCTGCACCGGCTCGACGCAGAACACGGCAACCTGCGCGCCGCGATGGCGTGGGCTCTCTCTGCAGGTGAGATCGAGACAGGAGCCCGCCTGGCTTGGGCGCTTTTCGTGTTCTGGTGGATGCGTGGCTACTACGCTGAAGGCCGGCGCGCGTCGGAGAGGGTACTGGCGGCCGATGCAGAGTTGACAGCCTCTCTGAGAGGCAAGATGCTGTTCGTGGCGGGGATGATGTGCAACGCTCAGGGAGATCACGAGCGCGGCCAGACGCTAGACGAGGAAGGCGTGCGCCTGCTGCGCGAGGCCGGCGACAGGCCTACCCTCGCCATCGTGCTCGCCGCGCTTGGCTACGCTTCAGTGAGGAGGCGCGACTACGACCGGGCAACCGTTCTACTGGAGGAGAGCCTAGAACTGTACAGGGAACTGGAAGACAGATGGGGGACGGCCAAGTTACTCAACAACCTCGGACGCCTGAGGACATTGCGGGGCGACAGCGGAGACGCAAAGCCCCTGCTTGAGGAGGGTTTGGCGCTTTCTAAGGAGTTGGGAGACACGAGCGCCATTGCCGAAGCCCTGCACAACCTGGCCGTCGCGGCGCTCCTGCCCAATGAGCACGACCGCGCCGCCGTCCTGTTCGAGGAGAGCCTTACGCTGGCCGCCGAGGTGGGCCACAGGTCTATCGTCGCCGACTGCCTGGAGGGGTTGGCTTGTGCTGAGGCGGGACGACGGGAACCGCAACGCTCCGCGCGGTTGTGGGCGTCAGCCGAAGCACTAAGGGAGACTGCGGGCGCCTCCTCGGAGGGTACCGAACGCCCCTTATACGAGGCATACCTGATCTCCGCGCGCGCCGCTCTGGATGAGACGATGTTCGAGGCGGCCTGGGCTAGTGGGCGGGCGATGACCCTCCAGCAGGCGGTAGCATACGCCCTGGAAGAGCGAGAGCTCGCGCCCGAGCCACCAACGGCGGATTGATGTAAGGGTCGAGAACTTACATCCTGCCCTCTGGTGGACGAATCGCTTGTGCTAGAGTCTAGGCGTCAGGGGACAGAGAAGCAGGAGGAGCACGCATGGACACCAGGAAGAGCGCCAAAGACCGGTGGGAGGAAGCATACTCAAAGACCCACGAGCGCGACGTCGAGTTCTCCACGATGTCCGGCATACCCATCAAGCCGCTCTATACCCCCGATGACGTGGAGGGCGACTACGACGAGAAGCTCGGCTACCCCGGCGAGTTCCCTTACACCCGTGGCGTCTACCCGAACATGTACCGCGGCCGCCTGTGGACGGTCCGTCAGTTCGCGGGTTACGGGTCTGCCGAAGACACCAACAGGCGCTTCAAGTACCTCATAGAGCACGGCCAGAACGGACTCTCCGTTGCCTTCGACATGCCGACCCTGATGGGACTGGATTCCGACTCTCCGCTCTCTCTCGGCGAGGTGGGGACGGAGGGCGTCGCCATAGATTCTCTGGAGGACATGGAGAGGCTCTTCGACGGGATACAGATGGGCGAGATCACGACCTCCATGACCATCAACGCCCCCGCGATGGTCCTGCTCGCCATGTACGTCGTCGCCGCCGAGAAGCAGGGCGTCCCGCCCGAAGACCTGGCCGGCACCAACCAGAACGACATCCTAAAAGAGTACATTGCCCAGAAGGAGTGGCTCTTCCCGCCCGCGCCCTCCATGCGCGTCTTCAAGGACATGCTCGTCTACGCCACCGAACACATGCCCCGCTGGAACACGGTCAGCATCAGCGGCTACCATATCCGGGAAGCGGGCTCGACGGCGGCGCAGGAGCTGGCCTTCACCCTCGCCGACGGCTTCGCCTACGTGGAGGCCGGGATAGAGGCGGGCCTGGACGTGGACGACTTCGCGCCGCGCTTCAGCTTCTTCTTCAACTCGCACATAGACTTCTTCGAGGAGATCTGCAAGTTCCGTGCCGCGAGGCGCATCTGGGCCACAGTCCTGAAAGAGAAGTACGGCGCCAAGGACGAGCGTTCCCTCAGGATGCGCTTCCACACCCAGACCGCCGGCGTCTCCCTCACCGCCCAGGAGCCGTACAACAACGTCGCCCGCACCGCCTTCGAGGCGCTCGCCGCCATCCTCGGCGGGACGCAGAGCCTGCACACCAACTCGCTCGACGAGGCGCTCGCGCTGCCGACGGAGGAGGCCGTCCGCATAGCCGTCCGCACGCAGCAGATAGCTGCTTTAGAGACCGGGGTGACGAACACAATGGATCCACTCGGGGGTTCGTACTTCGTCGAGGCGCTGACCGACGAGCTGGAGCGGCAGGCGTACGAGTACTTCCGCCAGATAGACGAGATGGGCGGCATGATCCCGGCGATAGAGCAGGGCTTCCCGATGCGCGAGATCTCCGAGGCCTCCGCCCGCTACCAGCGCGAGCTGGAGGAGAAGAAGCGCTACATGGTGAACGTCAACGTCTACGAGCCGCAGGACGAGCAGGAGATGGAGCTGCACCGCGTGGACCCGGAAGTCTCACAAGGACAGGTGGATCGTCTGAAAGAGCTAAAAGAGCGCCGCGACAACGACGCGGTCGAGCGGTGCCTCGAAGAGTTGAAAGAGACGGCGCGCGGCGACGGCAACACCATGTACCCGATCCTGGACGCCGTCCGGGCATACGCCACGGTGGGGGAGATCTCCTCGGCTCTACAAGAGGTCTTCGGCGAGTACCGCGAGACGCCGGTTATATAAGAACGAGCGAGCCGGAGTTTCGTGCTCCGGCTCGAATCGACCTAGCGGAACCGCAGAGGGACCGAGACTCCCATGAAGCTCCCGTCTTTCGGCGAGAGCTCGCCGACCTGCAAGGTGCCGCTGTGCCCGCTCAGGCTCGACGGATAGCCAGCGGAGAACTTGTAAGCTCCCCAGGTCGCCGCCCAGTCGCTCGTCGTGTAGGTCCCCCGGCGCACGACCGTACCGCTGGCGTTCTTTATGCGCCAGACTCCGCTGGCCTCGAACGGCCTGCCGTAGCCGGACACGATAAAGGTGTCGGGACCGACGAGCATGTCCGTTCTCGGACGGGTCACCACGGTGCTCGCCCCGGTGACGGGCCTGGGGAACAGCGTCGTTCCTCCGGGGGTTACGTCCACCACTATGCGGGCCGGGTTATCCAGCTTGAACACGTTCACGGACTTCGCCGCCCCGGTGAGGTGGAAGTCCACGAACATGTTTCCGGTGGAGCTTCTCGAACGCACCACGTAGTACTTCGAGATCGCTCGCCCGAGACCGGAGCCGTCCGTTCTGGCCGTCGCCGTTACCGAGAGAAGATCCACCCGCACGATCCAGTCGCCCTGCCTGTAGGACGACGAGAAAGTAGGAGCGACTTGCCCCGGCACTCCTCCGTGGCCCAGGTCTATCACCGCCCGCTCGAACGTAGTGTGGTCCCCGAAACGGACGTTCTGTATGGTGTCCGGCACCGTGGCTTGCGCCGGAGCCGCTCCCGCCATCAACATCGCCAGGGCCAGGACCGCCAGGCTCGCCAGCCACCCGCGGCCCGATAAATTCCTGATCATTACCGCCTCCATAGAAAAGGGCCGTTGCCCTTCCTCGATCTGTTGGAAAGAAGCTCAAAATAGGTGTCTGCCGCTCGCTGCTACGGCGCGCTCACAGCGGCAAGGAAAGCCAGCAGCCTGTAACGCAACCAGTACACGACAACCGTCCACTCTCCAGCAAAACACTCGTTCGGATCTCAGCCTCAACCACAGATTAGCCCGCCCTGATTACAAACCGGAAAGAGTTGGATTAAGGCAATCGTAATATATGTTATTTTAAGCAGCCTCCAGAGCACCCGTCTCGGATGATTTCCCACGATGTTTTCCGTGTTTGCAGGTGAGTCTCCGATCTCGCCAGTCCGGGATATAATAGAGGTTGATACGTGAGTATCAGGCGGTTGGGGTGACGGGAAGGAGTCGGTGATGCATGCTAGGGTGGTGGATCTTCGAGTACGGCCGATGGATACCAAGGAGGTAGTCCGCATCTATCGGGACTCCGTGTTGCCGGCGGCCAGAGAGCAGGAGGGGTTCATGGGTGCTCTGTTGTTGACGGACAGCACGGGGATCGGGATCTCCATAACGCTCTGGGAGACGGAGGAGGACCGGGAGGCTGGAGAGGCCAGCGGCTTCTACAAGGAGCAGATAAACAAGTTCGCGGATCATCTCGTCGAGACGCCCGTGCGCAAGCACTACGACGTTGGCGTCCTGCACTACGAGGTCAGCGCTCTGGCTTAGGTTGCATGGGCGGGATGCCTGTCGGGTTCGGGCGCCGTGGCCGGGTCTGGAGGAACGGTCGTCTGCTAAGATCTAGCTGTGGAGGAACTGCCTTTCGGGGTCCTCCCAGGGGGACCTTTGAGTAGAGGAGGAGGTCTATGACTATCCGGGAGACTCGCACCCGGCACGAGACGCTGGGGCTGGACGAGGACGACCTGCTGAGGATCTACCGTCACATGCTCGTGGCGCGGCGGGTGGACGAGCGGTCCTGGATCCTGAACCGCCAGGGTAAGGCCGCGTTCGTCATTTCCTGCCAGGGCCAGGAGGCCGCCCAAATAGGGGCCGCCTACAACCTCCGGCCCGGCTACGACTTCCTCTACCCCTACTACCGCGACTCCGGCATGACGCTCCTGCTCGGCCAGACCCCTCGCGACCAGTTCCTGAGCATCCTCGGCAAGAAGGAAGACCCGAACAGCGGCGGTCGCCAGATGCCCGGCCACTACAGCAGCCGCGAGCTGAACATAGTGACCGCTTCCGCGCCGGTCGGCGTGCAGTACCCGCAGGCAACCGGCAGCGCCCTGGCGTTCAAGATGCGCGGCGAGGACGGCGTGGTGATGGCGTGCGGCGGCGAGGCGTCCACCAGCGGCGGCGACTGGCACGAGGCGATGAACTTCGCCGGCATCCACGACCTGCCCGTAATCTTCCTCATCGAGAACAACGTCTACGCCATCTCCACCCCCGAGCCCCTGGAGGTCGCTGGCTCCATCGCGAGGCGGGCCGAAGGGTACGGCTTCCCCGGTCACGCGGTAGACGGCAACGACGTGCTCGCCGTCTACGAGGTCGCAAGTGAGGCCGTCGAGCGCGCCCGCCGCGGTGACGGCCCGACGCTCATCGAGGCCAAGACCTACCGCATTACGGCTCATTCTTCGGACGACGACGACCGGCGCTACCGGGAGCGCGAGGAGATCGAGGAGTGGCGCCTGAAGGATCCGATCCTGCGTTTCGAGAAGTACTTGATGGAGAACGGGCTGCTCGACGAGGACAGGAAAGAGGAGATCGACGCCGGGATAAGGGCCGAGGTCGCCGAGGCGAGCGAGTACGCCGAGAACGCGCCCTTCGCCGATCCCGAAGACGTGCTCCGCGGCGTCTACGCGGAGGGTTAGGGGGTACCCATGGCCGAGATGAACCTGTTACAGGCAATCCACGAGGGACTCGCCGAGGAGATGCGCGCCGACGAGACCGTGATGGTGCTGGGCGAGGACGTGGGCCGGGCCGGCGGGGTGTTCCGGGTGACACAGGGGTTGCAGGACGAGTTCGGTGCGGAGAGGGTCATGGACACGCCGCTGGCCGAAAGCCTGATCGTCGGCTCCGCCATCGGGCTCTCGGTGAACGGGATGCGTCCGGTGGCGGAGATACAGTTCGGTGACTTCATAACTCCCGCCTTCGACCAGATCGTCAACGAGGCCGCCCGCTTCTACTACCGCTCCAACGGCGCCTACAAATGCCCCATCACCATCCGCGCCCCCTACGGAGCGGTACACGGCGGCGCGCTCTACCACTCCCAGAGCATCGAGGCCTGGTTCTGCAATACGCCGGGCCTCAAGGTCGTCGCGCCCACCTTCCCGGCCGACGCGAAGGCCATGCTAAAGAGCGCCATCCGCGACCCGAACCCGGTCCTCTTCCTCGAACACAAACGCACCTACCGCCTCATAAAAGAGGACGTCCCCGACAACGGCCGCGAGGTCCCCATCGGCGAGGCTCGCGTCCACCGCCAGGGCGCCGACATAACCGTCGTATCTTACGGACTCATGCTCTACACGGCGCTCGAAGTGGCCCAGAAGCTCTCCGAAGAGCACGGCATAGAGGCCGAAGTCGTCGAGCCGCGCACGCTCTACCCGCTGGATAAGGAGACGATTCTCGATTCGGCGAAGAAGACTGGGAAGTTCCTGGTGATCTCGGAGGCAAACCTGACGGGGTCGGTATCCGGCGAGATCGCCGCCATCGTGGCGTCCGAGGCGTTCGAGTGGCTGGATGCTCCCGTCTCGCGGCTCGGGGCGCCGGATGTGCCGGCGGCGGCGTTCGCCCGGCCGATGATGGACTACTTCGTGCCGGACGCCGAAAAGATAGAGGCCGCGATGCTGGAGCTGGCCCGCTACTAGAAGAGGAACCAGGAGGGACTCGTGGCGAAACCGGTAACCATGCCCCGGCTTGGCGAGAGCGTGACGGAGGGCACGATCATCCGCTGGCTCAAGGCCGAGGGCGACGAGGTGGCGATGGACGAGCCGCTGGCCGAGGTGGACACCGACAAGGTCAACGCCGAGCTGCCGTCGCCCGTGGCCGGCAGGGTGGAGAAGCTCCTCGTATCCGAGGGCGCGACGGTGGACGTGGGAGTAGAGATCGCGCTGGTCGCCGACGCAGAGAGCGCGCCCGCCTCCTCCGACGCCCCACCGCGCGAGAACGTCGCCGCCGGAGCCCCGACCGAGGAGTTCCCGGCCGCCGGCACGGTCTCCCAGCCGGTGGCGAGCGGGGAGCGCTCCTCCGTGGCCGAGGCGCGGAGCGTGGGGAGCGGCGGCAATGGGCGCGGCGGGATCCCGGCCGCCGAGACCCTGCGCCTGACCCGCTCCTCCCCGGTGGTGCGGCGTCTCGCCGCCGAGCACGGCGTAGATATACAGGAGATCCCCGGCTCCGGCACCGGCGGCCGGGTGACGAAGAAAGACATCGAAAGGTACATCGAGGAGCGCGGCACGAGGCGCGAGGAGTACGCGCCGCCGGGCCTGCGGGAGGAGCGGGAAGCCTTCGCGCCACCCGAAGCTCCGCCGGAACCCGAGCCGAGCCGCGAGCGCGTAACGGTCTACGAGGGCGACCGGGTCCAGGACCTTACGAGCATCCGCCGGGCGATAGCGAACCGCATGTCCGCGAGCAAGCGCGAGGCGCCGCACGCCTGGACGATGGTCGAGGTGGACGTTACGGGGCTCGCCGCTCTGCGCGAGCGGGAGAAGGCTGCCTTCGCGGAGCGCGAGGGCGTGAAGCTCACATACCTGCCGTTCATCGTCCAGGCTGTGGTCGAGAGTCTCAAGGAGCATCCGGTCCTCAACTCCGTCTGGGACGGAGACAGGATCGTTCTGAGGAAACGCATCAACATCGGTGTCGCCGTAAACCTCGAAGACGCCCTCATAGTCCCCATCATCCCCGACGCCGATGAACTGAACATCGTTGGTCTCGTCCGCAAGATAGACGACGTTGTCCGGCGTGCCAGGAGCCGGCAGCTCGGCCCGGAGGACATCTCCGGCGGCACCTTCACGGTCAACAACCCAGGCTCTCTCGGAAGCGTGGTCTCGACGCCCATAATCAATTACCCGCAGGCGGCCATACTCTCGGCGGAGGCCATCGTGAAGCGCCCGGTC
>DASSMB010000064.1:0-3660 GCA_035689095.1 Rubrobacteraceae bacterium
GCCGGTCCAGAAGATCCGGCGTCTCCGCGTAGGAGACTCCGGCGTCCGCGAGGAGCTTGCGGGCCAGCGTATAGCCGTTCGTGTGCAAGCCGCTCGACGCCAGCCCCAGCACCACGTCGCCGGAACACACACGCTCCCCGGTGACGACCCCATCTCTCTCGCACGCGCCGACGCAGACGCCGACGACCTCGAAGTCTCCCTCTCCGTAGAGCCCCGGCATCTCGGCCGTCTCGCCGCCGATGAGCGCGACGCCGAGGGGCTTGCAGGCTTCGGCGGCGACGCGAACGATCCCCGCGACGGTCTCCGGGTCGAGCCGGCCGCTCGCCACGTAGTCCAGGAAGATCATGGGTCGCGCCCCCGTCGCCAGCACGTCGTTCGCGCAGTGGTTGACGATATCCGCCCCCAAAGAGTCATAGCGCCCCAACGCCTTCGCGACGAGTACCTTCGTCCCGATCCCGTCGATGGTCGAGGCCAGGACAGGGTCCCTGTACCCCGCCAGCGCATAGAGGCCGGCGAACCCGCCCGGGTACGATACGACCTCGGAACCGTGCGTCGCCTCGACGGCCGCCCGCATGAGGTCCACGGCCTTCTCGCCGCGGTCTATGGAGACGCCGGCCGACTCGTAGCTGCCGGGCCTCTCAGACACGCGCGTCCCTCTCGTAGAAGACGCAATCGACTGGCCCCACCATGCCACGCCGCGTCTCCCGGTAGCCGTTCGCTTCGTATAGGTTCCGCGCGGCCCCATGATTTACGCCCGTATCCAGATGCAGCGTCGTGTAGCCCAGTGCGGCCGCCCGGCGGTGGAGCGCATCCAGGATCTTCTGCCCGAATCCTCGCCGCCGAAAGGCCGAATCGACGCGCATACGCTTGACCTCAGCGCGTCCCGTCGATGTCTTCCTCAGCCCGCCCATCGCCACGACCTGTTCATCGCAAACGCCGATTAGGAAGTCCCCATCGCCTTCGAGGTACGCACCTTCGATATCGAGCAGGTCGAGATCAAACCCCGGCTCCTCGATGAAGGTGCCCATCTCGCGCAGCCCGGCCTCGTGCAGCCGCAGCACATCCTCATGGTCCCCGACCTCGTAGCGGCGGATGTGGAGGGGTCCGGTCAAGGGCTCCCGGCCGCCTCGCCGCTGCTGCTCCGGTCAACCTCATTCGATTCGTCGAGGGCCGCCACGCGCAAGGCGTCCGCGAGGTCATCGTAGCGCAACACGCTCGCCACCAGTCCGTCACGCACGACAAAGACGGACGACCCAGCCTGACCGCCTGCGACCTCTCCCGTGTCGGCGGAGCGCCATTCCGCCTCCTGCTCTACTACCACCGTGTCGGCGCGATGGAAGACCCGCCGGGGCTCCAGACGGATGTTCGCGCGCTCCATCCACTCGCGCAGTAGCTGCGCGCCGCGGCCGGACCCGCGCGGACCGCCCACCTCGATCTCCGGGTCCGACAACGCTATGAGGCGCCCGGTGTCTCCGTCGTTCAGAGCCTCGTGCCAGTTCAGGACAGCCTCGATCTCGGCTGCGGTTACGGCCTTGTCCTTCATCCGCCCCGCGCGACAGCGTGGTGGGTCCGATTCTCCAGGGCGAACTTGCTGGCGGTTCCGGTGATCGGGTACTCGCCGTCGAAGCAGGCGCGGCAGAGCCGGTCCTTCGGCTGCTCGGTGGCGGCGACCATCGCGTCCACCGAGAGGTAGGCGAGGGTGGTCGCCCCGATCTGCTCCCGGATCTCCTCGACCGTGTAGTTGGCCCCGACGAGTTGATCCGGGCTGTCCATGTCTATCCCGTAGTAGCACGGACCCTTGATCGGCGGCGACGAGACCCGGAAGTGGACCTCCTTCGCCCCCGCCTCGTAGAGCAACTCGACCAGCTTGCGGCTCGTGTTCCCCCGCACGATGGAGTCGTCCACCACGACGACCCTCTTGCCCTCGATCACGGACGGCAAAGGGTTGAGCTTCAGCCGGATGCCGAGCTGGCGCATCCCGTCCGTCGGCTGGATGAACGTCCGGCCCACGTAGCGGTTCTTTATGAGCCCCTCGGCGTACGGGATGCCGCTCCGCTGCGAGTATCCGATGGCCGCCATCATCCCGGAGTCGGGGACGGGGATCACCACGTCGGCCTCGACCGGCGCCTCCTCGGCGAGCAGCTCGCCCATGCGATGACGCGACCCCGCTACTTCCCGGCCGTCGAAGCGCGAGTCGGGACGGGCGAAGTAGACGTACTCGAAGACGCACAGGGCGCGGCGGGGGCTCTCGGAGCGGTAGCTCGTCAGGCCGTCGTCGTCTACCACGACGACCTCGCCGGGCTCCACGTCGCGCAGGAACTTCGCGCCGATTATATCCAGGCCGCAGGTCTCGCTGGAGACGGCGTAGCCACCCTCTATCTCTCCGATGCACAGCGGCCGGAAGCCGTGCGGGTCGCGGAAGGCGACGAGCTTGTCCCGGAAGATCATGGCTACCGAGTACGCCCCTTCGAGGTGGTGCATCGCCTCCCGGACGGCCTCCCCGCAGGAACGCCCCTGCTCAAGCTCCCGCACCGCCGCCGCCGCGATGTACGTCGTGTCCGAGGTCGAGTTGAACTGGAAGCCGTCCTGGATCAACTCCTCCCTCAGCTTCTCCGCGTTGACGAGGTTGCCGTTGTGGGCGACCGCCACGTTCACGTCGCCGCGCCCCACGAACTCCGGCTGGGCGTTCTCCCACGAGGCGGAGCCGGTCGTCGAGTAGCGGACGTGACCGAGCGCGATGTGTCCGGCCTCCAGCGCGGCGAGCCGGGTGCTGTCGAAGACCTGGGAGACGAGGCCCATGTCGCGCGTCGCCGTGGTACGCTCCCCGTCGGAGATGGCGATGCCCGCGGACTCCTGGCCCCGGTGCTGGAGGGCGTAGAGTCCGAAGTACGTGCGCTGGGCGAGTTCCCCGGAGAGCTCGCGCGAGTAGAGCCCGAAGACGCCGCACGCCTCCTTCGGCTTGCCGTCCGTATCTCGGTAATCCACGCTCAAAGCACTCACCTTCCGGGTCCTAGATCCTCTCCAACTCCGCCGTCAACGCGCCACCCGCGCTGCCCGTATTTACCGTCGTAGCGGGCTCGAACAACATCACGCTCGCCTCTTCCTCCGCGACCGGCCGGTGCTCCACCCCACGCGGCACCACGATAAACTCGCCCGGCTCGATCCACTCGCTCCGGTCCCGGAACTCCATCCGAAACCGCCCGCTCACCACCATAAAAAGCTCGTCCTCATCTTCGTGATGATGCCACACGAACTCGCCGAGGAGCTTCACCAGCTTCACGTGCTGCCCGTTCAGTTCACCCACGACCTTCGGGCTCCAGCGCTCCTCGAAGAGCGCCAGCTTCTCCGCAACGTTCACCTTCTCTACGTTCAACCGATCTCCTCCGGCACGACGGGGACGTCGAACAGGTCCCGCTCGTAGGCCGCCGACATATCGTCCACACCCGCGTCCAGCACTCCGGCGACCTTCAAACGCCCGCCGCCCGTACTCCCGACTCTGGAGTGCGGCACACCGGACAGAGCCTCTTCCAGCTCCCCGATCCTCCCCTCCGGGACCGCGACCAGGATGCAACCGCCCGTCTCCCCGAACAGCGCAACATCCTGCCTTCCACCCGGCAGTAGCTGCACCTCCGCCCCGATACCGCCCGCGACCGCCATCTC
>DASSMB010000065.1:0-10005 GCA_035689095.1 Rubrobacteraceae bacterium
GGAACGGCGAGCAGGTGCCGCCCGTCATGGGCGAACTCGTGCAGGTAGTTGAACACGCTCGCGCTCCGTCCCAGTACCGGCGCCAGAAGCCCCCCGCTGGCCGACAGCAGCAAGAACAAAGCCAGGAGCAGAAGGGCTAACGCCAGCCAACTCCACAGGGGTATGGTGGACGGTGAATGCGCTCCGGTGTTCTCCATCAGTGCCTCCTCCTCGGGGTCCTCGCCCCAGATAGGTTTACGGGCGAGAGGCCAGTATCCTGACTCCCGGCTCCTCGCTCCCCCGGCCTTCCCGCCGCCGGATTTCTGTGTCGGCGGTGGCTTATATCGGGTTCGCTCCCCGGTTACAGTGGCGGGACCGTGCCGGACTCGCACCGGCTTCCTGGACTCCTCTTCCCCTACTGACGGACAGCATACCGACAACACTCCCGCTCGTCAACGGTCCGCAAAGGTCCAAACCTCCCCTGACTCGCAGGTTCCACGGGACAGGGCATCAGCTCAATATTCTTCGAAAGGAGCCATGCCAGGCCGATCCACTCTACTCCACTCTACTCAAAACCTGGACATCACCGAGACAGTACGGCAGATATCGCCTCCGCCACCGGAGCCGCTTTAGCTTGCGCAGCATGATGTTTCGGACTACGATGCCATGGAAGGTGTAGAAAGGGAAATTTTTCGACTCAGGTTAAGGGAGTCTCGATGAGCGATCCTAATCCGCCGGTCTCGACCCGCCGCGGTGACGACGGCACCACCACCCTCCTCGGTGCGGGGCGGCTGTCCAAGAGCGATGTCCGCATCATCATCCTGGGCGACGTCGACGAGGCCAGCTCGTTCCTGGGCCTAGCCCGCGCCGAGGCCGGCAGCTCAGAGGCCGGAGGCGATATAGCCGATCTCCTGATAGGCTTGCAACGCCTGCTTTACCGGGTGATGGGCGACGTCGCCATGCCCGGTGAGGAGAATCAGGTAGGAGAGTCGGACCTTGAGTACCTGGAAGAAGCGCTCGAAGATTGGCGGGGGCGGACGGAGATCCCAAAGGAGTTCGTCATCCCGGGTGAGAACAGGCTCGGCGCCCTGCTCGACGTCGCCCGCTCGGTGGTGCGCCGCGCTGAACGGAGCCTCGTCGCCGGCGGATACGCGGAAGAGCACCCACACGCCCTGAAGGCCGTCAACCGCCTCTCGGACCTGCTCTTCGTCGTCGCCCGCAACGCCGACGGCAAGTCTTCGCTTTCAAAAGGGTAAGGTTCCGCGAAGCACGTCCTTTCCGTGCTCGACGACATCTGCTCGCAGGCTGTAATTACAGCACCTTACAGCAGGCCTTCGTCTCTTCCACGGGAACGCGCGCGGGCACGGTAAAAGTCCGTCTCAGTCCTCCGCGAGGCGCCGTTTTAACTCCCTGACCTGCGCTTCGAGCTCGGCGATCCTCTCGTTCTTCACCTGGTTCTTTTCCCGCCATCGGTCACGGATGCGCCGTTCGAACGCTACGGAGTTCTCCAGAACCCGCTGGTACTCGGACCTTATCCGGTCCTTCTCCTCCTCAAGCCTCCGGCGTTCCTGCTCCTCTCTCTTCTTCATGTCTCTATCGTCCTACTCTAGCGCCGCCAGATCAAATGTCAGCTAAAGACAGGGCATCCATTATCAGGAGAAATCCGCTCCGACCTTTTTGGCGAGCGAAATTTCAGTCAGTACCCGAAGTAACAATGTAGCGCCCGGTCGCTGGCGGCGTTGAGGACCCCGTTACTGTACGGGCGCTTGTGACTCACCCGCGTCGGCTCGCGAATACCAGGCTTCGAGTACGTCGAGTGCTTCCGCGATAAGATGATGCCCGACGTTTGCTACCTCAGCGCGACGAACTATGAGGAGGGTACAATGGCGACCACGGCGGCGTCCGGGCAGTCGGGTCAGGACCGCTGCGCTCGCGGGTCACGCACGGTGGGAGCATGGGGACAAGTAGCATGGGCAGGATCTTCGAAGTTCGGAACAGCGCGCGAGATAGCGTATGAACGACGTCCGTAGCGGCCGGTTATTGAGCCCGGCGAGAGACGAGGCCGCGCAGACGGGCATTGGGAGTTGCTTCGGCACGTTCGGCGAGTTGCTCCAGGGAACACTTCCGGGTCAGGGGCAAGAATTCCTTGTTACCCTGCCGATCTCCCGTTATTCGACCGCCAGGTTCACGCCATTGTCCGGGTCCCGCGAGGTCTACGCATATCCGTCATACAAGGAGAAATCGCGGCGGCTGGCAGAGACACTTATAGACATCTTCGACCTGGACTCGGGTGGCTTTCTGTCCCTACAGAGCGAGTTGCCGGACGGTAAAGGTTGCGCCAGTTCGTCGGCCGACATGGTCGCCACGGCCCTAGCTCTCCAGTCCGCCTTTGGTGTCTTCATCTCCCGGGCGTCTCTGGCCGAGGTCATGAGCAGCATAGAGCCATCGGACGGTGTGATGTACCGGGGGGTCGTCTCCTTCTACCATCGCGAAGGAGTGCTGAGGAAGTTCCTGGGTTATCTGCCTCCCCTGACTATCGCCGGTCTCGACGAAGGCGGTCAGGTAGATACGGTCGAGTTCAATGCGCGCCCCAAACCGCACGGCCGGGTCCGGCGGGCGGAGTACGAGGACCTGCTGTATGGAATCGAGCGGGCTATCTTACGGGGCGACCTTGACTGCGTTGGAGAAATTTCTACCCGCAGCGCCATCCTGAACCAGGAAGTCCTGCCCAAGAGCCATCTGGACCTCTTACTGGATATGCGCCGGCGGTACAGAGCGTTGGGTGTGGTAGCCGCTCATAGCGGCACGCACCTGGGCCTGCTACTCGACCCCAGCTCTCCAGACCACTACCAGATCCTGCCGTCCATCGTATCCGAGTTGGAGCGGCACTCTCCCAATACCTGTATCCACCGTACTCACGACTTCCAGACGGCGTAACCGGTGACGCTGTTACGCTCCCGCACCTATCAAGCAATCAGGAGACTACAGTAGCTTGCGGACCTGACGAACCTCGCCCCATCCAACGACCCGATGAGAGGACCAGAAATCGGAGACGCGGTTCCTGGCAGGAGTGTATGATACTCGCGTGGCAGGGAAAGGCCCATACACGACCGGATGGACAGCGAGTAGCCTGGATCCCTGGCCGTCTCGGGGGTGAGCGCATGAGCCGTCGCGGACGTCCAAGGACCAGCCCTGGCCGATTGATACTGATCGGGATCGTCGTGTATGCTGCCGCTCTCGCCGCCTTTACTCTGGCGGGCCACGAAGACACGGCCCCGGATTTGTGGTTGCCCATAGGCGCCCTAGCCGGCTATGCCATCGGTTATTTCGCTTCCCGGTCTCCCGGACATCGGGGCGAGTCGGAGGCTTACGTCTTGTTCTTCGTGGCGCTCGGCGCGCTGGCGATAGCGGCGGTCATCATTGTGGTGTCGCCGCCGGATCCAAACTCGGCTCCGTGGATGATGATCCTGGGTTTCCTGATGGGCGTCATGGCCGCTAACTACGTGAGGCTCAAGTATCCGCCAACGCGGTAGCAGATGACTCCAGCCCCCATAACCAGACCGAAATTTTGTAAGAGCCTACCAACAACTAAGGGAGAATTAGATGGCGGGAGAGACACCCGAAGCCTGGATCGGACAGGAAGTGCTGTTACATCTCTGGAAGAGTGACGGTCTCGGCACCGAACCCTGTCCAGCGGTTTTGCAGGGCATAGATACTTTCGGTGTGACGGTCGAAGATCCGCAACAGAGCCGTCTGACCTTCTACCCGTGGAGCACCCTGCGAGAGATCTCGCCCAAAAAAGACCCGGTTAGCGGGTGAAACGAAAGCGCTTGAGGCGGACAGAGCTCTCTTCTTGAAAGCGGTCTCGTGAGCGCCGAGGAAGGCCGGTTCGCTGCCTCTAACGTTAGTCGAGTTGCAGGGGAACGCCTATGACCAGTCGCGCCGCGTTGGAGCCGGCCGACCGGCACGTATCTCTAGCGCTATCGTCCTCCATTCCGGGAGCCACGACCGGCTGCGCGGCGGGCATGTGCCGCTCGTGGACGGCGACCTGATCGGCGGTCACGCCTATGCCGACGCCGAGGCGCGAGTTTCGAGCAGCGGTATAGGCAAGAGCGGCGACATCGTCCTCGCCAGCCTCTTCAGCGGGCTCCAGGCGGCAGGGGATACCTTCTTCCTCAGCCCCGACGGCGACCCACCTGTACAGGCGCTCATCCACCTCGCGAGCCAGGCTCACGAGGATCGCCGGCCGATCCGGGTTGTCATCTTCGTCCGCGCGAACGGCAGGTTGGTGTTCGTCGTTTGGAGTCATGTTGCCTCATCTTGCCGCTGGCAGTAGTTGATGATGAGGCCCGTGGCGACAGCGTTCGTCGGCCCGAGTTCCCCGCGCACGTTGGCGACCCCGACTACTATGCCGTAGTTACTCAACTCGTTCATGAGCATCTGCGGCAACTCGAAGTCGAGCCCGAAGCGTCCGACGATAGCCACGAAGTCCAGAAAGCGGATATTGCCCGAGGGAGATATACGCTCCAGGACCCGGATGCTGTTGCGGAGGAGCACCTTGCGCTTCGCCTCCTGTCGCACCGTCCTGATGCGGTCCAGCGTGTGCTTGCTGTCGATCGGGATGAGATCCCCGTCGTCCGTCACCAGGACCACCCGCGCGAAGAGACTCGGATCGAGCGGTTCCTGGAAGAACTGCACCCCGTTGTCCTCGTGGCGAATATGGAAGAGGCTCTCGACTTTGGCGAGCGGGTAGATCTTGATCTGCTCCGCCACGTCGAAGCGCTCCAACCCCAACTCGTTCTTGATGAGCAACGTCACCATATTCCCGGCCCCCGCCAGGTGGACGTGCTCCACGACTTTCCCCTTCTGAAGCTCGGCCCCGTCCGTCGAGCCCGCCCCACCGTCAATGATCGCCACCGGCACGTCGATCCCCGGCGTGGTCAGAGCACCCAGAATGGCCGTGTTCGCCTCGACCCCGCCCAGCTCTACGCGCACACCGATCTTCTCGGCGAGCGTCTCGGCAACCCGCTCCATCAACAACCGGTCGGTGTCCACCATGATCGCAAGCCCCGTCGCGGTCTCGATGGAGAACTCGTCGGCGATACCGCCCACAACCTGCTGCGGCACCAGGCAATCCACGGCCAGCACGTCGTGGATATTGACATCTTTCAGCGGCTTCTCGGTCACATCCGCCATCGTCTGGCGGACGTTCTCGATCATGCCTCCCACGTTTGTACCAGCCTCACCCTGAACGTCGGATAGAGGTTGAACCTGCGCGAGGGTGTCCATGATCGCGTCCGCCCCGCGCTCCAGCTCGACGGTGAGGTTCTGATGCTCTCCCATGAACTTGATGGAGCCCGCGGGGATCTGCTTGCTCTGCACGTCACCGGCGGGAGTGCGGATCACGACCGCCGAGCGGAGCCCGACCAGCGCCTTCGCTATCGGGATCACATGCGATGTATCTTCCGGTGAGAGTGAGAACAGCGTGGCTATACCGTAAGGGTTACTTAACTGGCGGACCGCGTGTCCCTGCGGCGCCACCTCGACGGCCGCCAGCATGTCGAGCGGCACCTTGTCCACGTGGGCGACCTCGTCCACGAACGGCAGGGGTTCGGGGAGGCGGTTCGCGATCAGGACTCCGTCGTTACCCTGGACGATACCGGCCTTTACCTCCACGCCCGCTTCCATGGCCCCCCGGATGATATCGGCGGCCACCTCGAAGTCGTATTCCTGCGGGACGACGACTATTACCTCCCCGTCCGGTGACGCGCCGTTCCGCTCGCCGTCCTCCAGGTCGCGTATGTGGATCGTCTTTCCGACACCTATGCCCTTACCGCCCGGCGAGCTGGGGTTGTGGCCCACCATCGAAGACTCGGTGACGATCGTCTCGGTAACGGTCTCCATCGCCACGTCGCCGATAACCGGGGTCGCCTCGTTCAAGAGCACGAGATCTATATCGTCAATATCGATACCGGCCTGCTCCGTCGCCTCTTCCAGGACATGGACGATACCGGGAATATTCTCAACGGTGCCTTTTATCCCGGTGGTCATAGTGGTACCGGATGACAGGAACTCTGGCGAACCGTCGTCCCCGATCCTGGCGACGGCGGCCTCCGTGGTCGAGTTGCCGATGTCTATGCCGACGATGATGCTCATCGCACACCGCTCTGCGAAACTCGTTCGGCGGGGGAGCCGTACACGGCTCCCGTCCGCCCTCTATTTTCTTTAATCACTCAACTCTCTCAGTTGTCCTCGGCCTCGTCTTCATCCGGTTTTTTCAGCCGGCCGCGCCTCTCGTACACGCCGGCCGCCTCGCGGACGAGGTCCGCGTTGATCTTCGCGTCGTACTCGTTCTCGAGTTCGTCGGCGATGCCGTGCAGTTCTTCCTTGGTGGACATGTTCGGCCGCATGGCGTTGTAGATCTCGAGGATGCGTTCGTCGGGGACTCTCGTCAGCTCGCCCGCCCGCCGCAGGTTGGCGGCCAACTGGGGACGGCCGACGCTATCGGCGATCTGGGCCTGGTATTCCAGGATCTCCGGGGTAACCCGGATCTCGTCCGCCTCGATCTCGCCGCTCAGCACCGCGTCGAGGGTTACCTCGTCGAGAGCCCTGCCTTTCGCCGTCTTGACCAGGTCCGGCCGCTTTTCGGCCAGGGGGTAGTCTTTCTCGTAGTGGAGTTTCTCGGCCACGTGAATCTATCTCCCTTTGAGTTACTTCTTGAAGTTGACTTCCAGCTCGACCGGCTTCTCGTCCGGCTTCACGAACTCGGTCTCCCGGATGTGGAACACGGATGCGATGGCCTGCCATTTGGGTCGGGCCATCGGGTCGTTCACCTGCGGGACCGGCGAGGGGTGATCTCCTTTGGCGTACTGCGCCGCGTTGCGGGCGATGTGCCGGTAGGTGGACAGGTCGATGCTCGGCGCCTGGGGGAACAACTCCATCGGCGCCAGCGGGACGAGATCCCGCTGGTGGATCAGGGTGGTTCCCCGAGACTGGATGGAGATGGAGATACCCGAGCCGCTCAGCTTGGCGGCGTCGTAGCCGATAGCCGCCAGATCGGAGGACCGCCAGACGCGGATCACGCGCGCCTTTACCTCTTCTTCTTCGATACCGGCGAACAGCTCGCGCAAGATCGCCGCGTGGGGAATCTTGGTGAGCGTCTGCCGCTGCATCTGGTCCCCGAACGCCGGGGAGAGCGCGATGACGACCTCGTCGGGCGAGCTGCCGGCCTTGGCTTCACCCAACTCTTTCAACTCCATATCCTGCACGACCTCTCTGGTCGCTGCATCATCGGACATATGCCTGGCCTTTCTCTTAGATATCGTCGGGACCGAGCGCCTGGCGGATATCGGCGATCTTGTCCCAGCGCTCGCCTTCCAGCCGATAGCCCGTGCCCGGTCCCTCGTAGTCGTTGAGGTCGTTGACCGCCGCGAGGACCGTGAAGTCCGGGTTCAGGATGGCCGACGTATGCAGGTAGTCGCCGGAGACGCGCTGCTTCTGCATTTCGAGCACGTTGGCGGCGACGTCCTTGAACCCGCGGTTGCCCAGGGCCTTGACGACATCCATTCCGGTCACGCCGCGCTCCATCATCTTCGTGGCCGCCTTGGTGTCCTGGACCGTGTCGCGCTCCGGCATGTCCTTGCTGCCGTGGGCGTAGGTCGCCGCCTCGATCTCCTCGTCCGTGATACGCGGCAGGCCAAGCTCCTCGAAGACGACCCGCAGCGCCTGCGCCGCCTTGTTGCGAGCCGCGATCACTTCCTGCTCGTCCACCGGCACGATGCCCCCATCTACCTTCAGGTCGCGCGAGATAATGAGGTAGTCGTCGTTGTCGTCGCAGTCGAAGTTCGAGCCGGCGAACATGTTGTCGTAGTTCGGGACGGTGCTGTAGCCGGAGAAGATGAGGTCGGTGCCCGGCAGCATCTGCATCAGCGTGCGGGCCGTCCGCCGGAAGGGCGAGTGGGAGAACGACTGGTCGTTACCGGAGGCGGCTTCGAGGTCCAGGCAGGTCGTCACCAGGTTCTCGGCCAGCACGGCCCGGATGCCGCCCGGCACCGCAGCGGGGACGCCGATGCAACTGATCGAGCCGTTCTGGAGCCCCTGAACGCCGACGCCCTTGCTCAGCATGACGCACTTGATCTCCAGATACAGCATGGACTTGCCCTGGGCGGACGCCAACTGGACCTCCGCGCCGGTCCCCGAGGTGAACCGCATCTTGATGCCGCGCGAGGCGTAGGCCGAGGCCAGCAGAGCCTTCGACCACGGCGTATCGTCGCCGTCCCGGAACGCATCCTCGGTGCCGTAGACCGAGACGGTCTCGGCGTAGGTCGTCAGCCCGCGCAAGCCGAGCTGTAGCTCCATCGCCTCCTCGACGGCGTCCTGGGTGATGACTCCGCCGCGTCCCGTCTGGCCGCCGACGAGCAGCGCCAGGGCGTTAAAGGGAGCGTAGCGGATCATGCCGACAGTGGTCTCAAGCTCCGCGAAACCGTACAACCCGGCTTCGGCGGCGTCGGCGGCCATCAGGACCGGGTTGTCGCGCACGTTGGTGACGTGGCCCTGGTTCGCCGGCGTCCGGCGCGCCCGCATCTTCTGCAGGCCCATCATCATCTCAACGACATTCAGGTTCTCCATCACGGCCAGGATCTTGGCCGGCGTGAGACCCGTGAAGACCTTCAGCACTTCTCTACGCGGCACGTTGATGTCAACGATCATGCGGGCGATCTCGACCGCGTCTTTCGCCATCATCTCTTCGGCGATGGTGTTATCTATAGCCGAGCGCGCCACGAAATCGTCCACGAGGTCGAAATCGTCGCGGGCCACGCCGTCCATCTCGACGATCACGCCGTCCTCGATCTTGATGCTGGGCTCCGGGTCCTCCGGGCTGCCCATCGCGATCAGGCCGACCTCGGCCCATTCCTTTACGAAGCCGTCCTGGTTTACGTCCCGTTGCTCCAGAGCTTCGAACCGCTTGTGTCTCTTGGTCCGCGCCTTGCTCCCGGATTCCTGTCCTTCAGCGAGCACGTCATTTCCTCCTTCTGCGATCCTGAAAACCGCCTATTACAGACACACCACCGGTTAGATCCATCCTGCTCAGAGAGCCTTGCGAGATGTGGAATTCCCCGATCACACGGCAGAGGCCTGTTGCCCTTTCCCCAACTCAAGAGCCGATTCGAATGAGCCCCCCATCCTGCCTATTACCTTCGCCTATCCTCACGCACTTATAGCAGAAAGCTGATCGCAGAGTCAAGCTGGCGCCCGTACCGAGACAACACGGCCACGGCCTGTGAGACGGCGCCCGCTGCGAGGACGGCAAGCAGCCAAAGACATCGCCCGGCGAAAGCGGAATGTTATTGCTCTGAACCGGCTTTGCACTAATAGTCTGCTCTGAACCAAGAGCCGGCTTTGGGGCTTTAGAGCCGCGTAGCTAATCGCCTCTTCGCCGCAGGAACACCACGAGCGCATAGACAAAAGCGTTCCAGATGAGAACCGAATAACCTGCTATCAACTCCATCCGTCTAGGCATCCCGCCGGGGTAGATCAAAGGAGCGATGTAGTGCTCAATAAATCCCCCCTCATAGCCAGACTGCCCTGCGAGACCGCGAAACCTGTTCTCTAATGGCGTGAGTGGACAGACACGGCTGAAAAGGTTCACGAATGAGGACCAGAGAACCGACGGAACGTGAAGCCAGGCGATCCAGCGCTTCCAGAGCACAAGGAAGCCGCCCAGGACCGAAAAGAGAATGAAGACGAAGTGAAGACCCAGGACAAGATTTCCCAGGATGCGCGCTCTCACTCACTCTCCTTGGCAATTCGCTACAGAGGCTCTTACTGTGCTGCCGTCTCTTAGCCCACCGCGCCGCGCAAGGCCTGCTCCGGGTTCTCTAGTGACAGGGAACGGCGAGCAGGTGCCGCCCGTCATGGGCGAACTCGTGCAGGTAGTTGAACACGCTCGCGCTCCGTCCCAGTACCGGCGCCAGAAGCCCCCCGCTGGCCGACAGCAGCAAGAACAAAGCCAGGAGCAGAAGGGCT
>DASSMB010000066.1:0-3336 GCA_035689095.1 Rubrobacteraceae bacterium
GGAACGGCGAGCAGGTGCCGCCCGTCATGGGCGAACTCGTGCAGGTAGTTGAACACGCTCGCGCTCCGTCCCAGTACCGGCGCCAGAAGCCCCCCGCTGGCCGACAGCAGCAAGAACAAAGCCAGGAGCAGAAGGGCTAACACCAGCCAACTCCACAGGGGTATGGTGGACGGTGAATGCGCTCCGTTGTTCTCCATCAGTTCCTCCTCCTCGCGCTCTCCCGGCCTTCCCGCCGCCGGGCTTCCGTGCCGGTGGTAGAGCTCTATACCGGGTTACCGGGCCGGACTCGTACCGGCTTCCTGGACTCCCTGCGTCCCTTTACTATCTGTGGCAGCATAGCCTCGCGCAAGGTGCGCGTCAACATGGAGGGCTGGCATGAGCGCGTGCGCCGCGTGGTATAAAGGCGTCTTCCAATGGAATTCGTTGCGGACTTCATCCGATCCATCCCGAACTCTCCCCAGGGTCTGCTGGAGTTCGTGATGAACCTTTTGCTCGCTCACGGCTATATCGTCATCTTCCTCGGGGCCGCGCTGGATAACTTCGGGCTCCCGGCATCGGGGGACATCGTGCTGTTCGCCGGAGGATACTTCGCCAACCAGGGTCAGGCCGCTCTACCAGTCGTGATGCTCTCCGGGTTCGCCGGAGCTCTGGTCTCGGACAACTCGGTGTACTGGATCGGGCGCGTCGGCGGGCGGCCCCTGCTAGGCCAGATACTCAAGATACGGTTCCTACATTTCCTCGTAGACGAGAAGAGCCTCACGAAGGTGGAGCACTACTTCGAGACCCAGGGCGGACGCACGGTCTTCCTCGGACGCTTCGGCCCCGGCCTCCGCAGCATGACCCCCCTCTTCGCGGGCGTGAGCCGCATGAAGTACTACCAGTTCTTCCCATACAACCTTGCTGCAGGGACCTTCTGGGCCATCGCCTACTCCCTCGTCGGCTACATCTTCGGCGAGTACTGGGACGATCTCCTCTCCGTCGCCAAGTCTGTCGGCTTCGGCTTCGTCGGATTCGTCGCCCTGCTCATCGCCCTCTACGTCATCCGGCGGCGCAGGCGCCGCAAACGGCTCGACGACGAGTAGGGCATCCTCCCGAATACCCCGCTGATAAACTCTCTTGCGGATAGAGAGGAGCGCTTACGCCATGCCCGATTCCGTGCAGGCCGGCACAACACGAGATCTCCAGCGGCTCAACCACGAGCTCTCGGTCATCAACGCCATCGCCCGCGAGTTGAATCGCTCCGTAAACCTCGGCGACGCGCTCGACTTCACGCTCGCTCAGGTCGCGGAGCTACTCGGTCTGGGGACGGGTTGGATCTGGCTGATCGGCGACTCCTCGCCGCAACCTTACCTGGCCGCGACCCTGAACCTGCCGCCCGCCCTGGCGAACGACCCGCGCCGCATGGACGGCTCCGGATACTGCTACTGCCTCTATACCTACAAGAAGGGCGACCTGAGCGGCGCCGCGAACGTCAACGTCCTCACCTGCAGCCGCCTCGACGGTCTGGTGGACGGGACCGGCGGCCTCCGCTATCACGCCTCGATCCCCCTCTACGCCGGTGAGAAGAAGCTCGGCGTCATGAACGTCGCGGCCCCCGAGTGGCGCGGTCTCTCCCCCGAGGATCTCCAGCTCCTCTACACGGTCGGCGACCTCCTGAGCATCGCCGTCGAACGCGCCCGCCTCTTCGCCCGCAGCGCGGAGATCGGGGCTGTCGAGGAGCGTAACCGCCTGGCGCGCGAGCTTCACGACACCCTCGCCCAGGGCCTCACCGCCACAGCTCTCCAGCTAGAATCGGCCGACGCCCTCCTCGAATCCGGCTCGCAGCCCGAAAAGGCCCGGCAACGCCTGCGCCGCGCCCTCGCCCTCACGCAGACCAACCTCGAAGAGGCCCGCCGATCCGTCCTGGACCTGCGCGCCGCTCCCCTGGAAGGACGCTCGCTCTCCGAGGCGCTCAAGACCCTTGTGGGGCGCTGGAAGTCCGAGACCGGTATCGCCGCTATTTACAAGTCCGTCAACCCGGCCCGGCCGCTCCCGGCGCGGGTGGAGGTCGCGCTCTACCGCGTCTGCGGCGAGGCCCTGAACAACGTCGCCCGTCACGCGGACGCGGGGAACGTATCCGTGCGACTCGTCTCCACCCCGGATCACGTCCGGCTCACCGTCGAGGACGACGGCCGCGGCTTCGACGCCGCCGGGATCTCACCGGACCGCCACGGCCTCGCGGGGATGCGCGAGCGCGCGGAACTGCTCGGCGGCGCCCTGGAGATACGGAGTGCTCCGGGCAGCGGCACCCGCGTCACGGCGACCGTCCCGCTGGAGAGGCTCTAGCGGGTGGAGAATGTAAAGATGCTAAAGATACTCGTCGCCGACGACCATCCGATGCTGCGCGAGGGTCTCGTCGCCGTCCTCGACACGCAAGAGGACTTCGAGGTCGTCGGGGAGGCGTCCGACGGCGCGGAAGTCGTCAGGCTCGCGGAAGAGTTACGTCCCGACGTGATCCTGCTGGACCTGGAGATGCCGGATACCGGAGGTGTTACCGACGGCGTCGCCGCGCTACAGAGGCTGCGCGAAGCCGGGTCGGAGGCAAAGGCCATCGTATTTACCGCCTACGACACCGACGAACGCATCCTGGGTTCGCTGCGCGCGGGGGCGCGTGGCTACCTGCTCAAGGGCGCATCCCGGCAGGAGATCTTCTCCGCCATCCGTACCGTCCACGCCGGCGGCTCGCTCCTCCAGTCCGACGTGACGAGCAAGCTGCTCGCGAGCATGAGCCGGGATGAGCGGCGCGCCGCGCACGAACCCCTCACACCCAGAGAGCTCGAAGTGCTCGCGCTCCTCGCCCGCGGCCGGAAGAACGCGGAGATCGCCGGAAACTTGTTCATCACCGAGCGCACCGTCAAGTTCCACGTCAGCTCCCTCATGCGCAAGCTCGGCGCCGATAACCGCACCGAAGCCGTGGGCATCGCGGCGCAGCGCGGCCTGATCCAACTTGCGGATTAGAGCTTGTTTGATGACACGGGGAAGCGGTTAACGCCTGAACCTGGCCGAAGCCGCGTAATTTTTCTCCGCTAGCGCGTCGGCTCTAACCCGCGGTTAGAGCGAGAGTGTCATGCCGGCTTCTCGACGATCTTCCAGTACGAGTCCTTCCGGACAACCTTCCCGTCTCGAAACTCCCAGTGATCACATCCGCGAGCGCGAACTCGTTGCCCGTCAAGGGTCGTACCGGTCAGGAGCCACTCGGATACGCCCATATTGCCACTGACCCAGTGTCGGTCGTCACTGTAGTGAACGTCAGGAAGGCCCTTGAAGCGCGTCGCTAACCCCTCGCGTATGGCAGCC
>DASSMB010000067.1:0-10956 GCA_035689095.1 Rubrobacteraceae bacterium
TTTTTGGCCGGGTCTTCGAGGTAAGAGAAGTCGTTGAACAGCCCGATCTCATCTCCCATGTAGAGCAACGGCACTCCGCCGTAGCCGAGGATGACCGCATGGCCGAGCAGGATGCGCCGAATGGACATCTCGACGAGCGCTTCGTCTCCGGTCTCCAGCGCCGACTCCAGGCCCGCGAGGCTCGCCAGGGTCCCGCTGATGCGCCGGTCGCCGGTGCGGGGGTTTAGCTGGTAGACCGCGCCCCGCGCGGGACTGCCGGAGAAGTCTCCCGAGTAGTAGTCCGAGAGGAAGGCCCGGTGAGCCGGACCGTCCAGCCCGGCGAGCGCCGCGTCCTCCTCGGTCACGGCCCAGCCGATGTCGTCGTGGCAGCGGATGTATGTCCCCCAGGCGGTGTTCGCGGGCTTCTCCGGGAAGTTCATCAGGACGCGGGTCATCAGCGTCGTGTCGCGGCTGGCGAGGGAGGACCAGATCTGGACCATCAAGCTGTTGTGGTACGCGAGGTCGGACTCCTTGCCGTAGCGGCTGTGCGTCCCCAGGTAATGGATCAGGTTATCCGGGGAGACTATCGCCTCGGCCTTGTGGATGACCGCTGGGGCTACGATGCGCGAGCAGGCCCGCAATGCCTGGAGGAGATCGTGCGCTTCCGGCTGGTTCTGGCAGTCAGTGCCGGGCCGCTTCCACATAAACGCCACCGCGTCGAGCCGGAAGACCTCCACCCCCTGGTTCGCCAGGTACAGCAGCACGTCCGTCATCTCCAGGAAGACGCGCGGGTTCGACCAGTTGAGGTCCCACTGGTACTCGCTGAAGGTGGTCCAGACCCAGCGGTCCATCTCCTCGACCCACGTGAAGTTGCCCGGTGCGGACTCCGGCAGCACCTCCGGCAGCGTCCGCTCGTACTGGTCCGGCACGGTCCGGTCCGGGAATGTGTGGAACATCGCCACGTACTCCTCCTCTCCGGCGCGGGCTCTCGCGGCCCATTCGTGCTCGCGGGCGCAGTGGTTCAGGACCAGGTCCAGGCAGACGCTTATGCCCTCGGCGCGCAGGGCCGAGCATACTTCGCGCAGGTCGTCCATCGTGCCCAGGGCCGGCTCCACGGCCCGATAGTCCTCCACGGCGTACCCGCCGTCGTTCGGACCGGGGCGGGACTTGAGTAGCGGCATCAGGTGCGCGTAGTTGACGCCGAGTTCCTTGAGGTACGGGAGTTTCGGCACGATGCCGCGCAGGTCTCCGGCGAACCGGTCGGTGTAGAAGACGTAGCCGATGCGGCGCTCGTTCTGGAACCAGCCGGGTGTCAGGCTCCGTTCCAGGTCCAGAAGCTTCAACTCCTCGGAGCGGGCGCGGTAGCTGGCGGCGAGCTGTGAGATCAGGGCCGTGACGAACTCCCGATAGTCCGCGCGGGCGCCGTATGGCTGCCGCAAGCCGTCGAGGAGGTCTTGCCAGTAGCGCTCCAGGCGCAGCATGAAGACGTCCGCGTCGCGGGCGGGCAGGAGAGAGAGCGCCTCCCTCGCCGCCGGGGCGACCTCGGCGAAGAGCGCGCGGGCCTCGGGGGTCATGTTCAGCAGGTTCTGGATGGGTCTTCCTCCCTGATCTGCGCCGCTTGCTGTTATAGAGGGTGTTGTAGCAGAATGCAAAACCTGGCGTAACCCTTCCGCGAAGCGAGGCTTGATGAGCTACAACCTGAGGCTATTGATCTCCTGCCCCGACAGGAAGGGTCTTATCTCCGCGATCTCATCGTTTATCGCCATGCACGACGGCAATATCCTCTCCGCCGACCAGTACGTGAGCGGCAACGGGGCGGGGACTTTCTTTATGCGGCTGGAGATAGAGGGCGAGGGGTTCGGGCTAGGGCGCGACGAGTTCGACGGAGCGTTCGCGCCGCTGGCCCGCCGTCACAACATGGACTGGCGCATCACGCACACCGACTCCCCGAAACGGATGGCGATCCTGGTCTCCCGCTACGACCACTGCCTGATAGACCTGCTCTGGCGCTGGGACGCCGGAGAGCTGGAGGCCGAGATACCGCTCGTCGTCTCAAACCACCCGGAACTCGCGTCGCGCGCGGAGATCTACGGCATCCCCTTCCACCACCTGCCGGTCACCAAAGAGAACAAGGCCGAGCAGGAGTCGAGGATGCTTGACCTGCTCCGCGAGAACTCGATAGACGTCGTGGTCCTGGCCCGCTACATGCAGATACTGACGCCCAGGTTTGTCCAGACCTACCCGGACCGCATCATCAACATCCACCACTCCTTCCTCCCGGCTTTCGTCGGCGCGGACCCGTACCGCCGGGCGCACGAGCGGGGCGTGAAGACCATCGGCGCGACCGCCCACTACGTCACGGAAGACCTCGACGCCGGTCCCATAATCCATCAGGACGTCGCCCACGTCACGCACCGGGACACGGTAGACGACCTCGTCCGGCTCGGCCGCGAGGTGGAGCGCCGGGTACTGGCCCGCGCTGTCCGCTGGCACCTCGAAGACCGCATCCTGGTGGACGGAAACCGCACCGTCGTCTTCGAGTAGCTTGCCAGCGCGGGGGCCGCGCTCCGGTTAGGATAATGCCTTCGGCGTTTGGACCAGGGAAGGATGTCTTCTGACAGACCAGTCGAGATTCGACAGGAGGAGGGGCGCGAGACGAAAGACGAGGCGTCTGGTTATCTCCGTCCTGCTGCTCGCTCTGCTCCTGATCGCGGTTCTCGCCGTGGTGCGAGGCTGCGGTTCGGGGCAGAACGCGAACCTTTCGCAGTCGGGAGATAAGACGCCGAAGGACAGCGGCGCAGCGTCCGGGAAGACCGAGGAGACCGCGAAAGCTTCGAAGAAGCAACCGAAGAAAGAGAAGAAGCCGGAGCAGCCTTTCGCCGCCATACCGCCGCCGAAGGGCGCGGAGAAGACGAACCCCGAGAGCAGCCTAAACCTCGCCGCCCAGGAAGACCTCAACAGCGGCTCGGCGGCGCAGGACCAGTACGCCAGTGGTGAGACCACGGCAGAGCAGATGGAGCCCGAGGCGAAACTGAGCGTGCCGCGCGGGCAGACGCTCCTGAAGGGCAAGGAGGACACCTCCGACGGGCCGCTCAAGAAGTACCGGCTGGTAGCGTACTACGGGACGCCGCTCTCGAACCTGATGGGCGTGCTCGGGGAGTCTGGGCCGGAGGAGATGATGAAGCAACTCAAGGATCAGACGCGGGCGTACTCGGCGGCCGACCCGGACCGCCCGGCGGTGCCGACGATAGAGTTGATCGCTTCGGTGGCGCAGCGGGACCCCGGCGCCGACGGCCTCTACGTTGCGCAGACGCCGAAGGCGGAGATCGAACGCTACTCTCGACTCGCGAAGGAGAACCACGCTCTCTTACTGCTCGACGTGCAGCTCGGGCGGGCGACGGTGAAGCAGGAGATAGAGATCCTGCGTCCATTTTTGGAGAAACCCTACGTCCACCTCGCCATAGACACCGAATACTCCGTCGAGGAGGGACAGGTTCCCGGCGTGGACCTGGGGTCGGTGGACGGGTCGGAGATCCAGGGCGCCGTCGAGTACCTGGACGACCTGGTGAGGAAGAAGCACCTGCCGGATAAGATGCTCCTGGTACACGAGTTCGCCCAGAACATCGTGACGAACAAGCAGAGCATCAAGCCCACGGATAACGTCGAGGTCGTGCTGCACGCTGACGGTTTCGGTTCTCCGGATGACAAGGCTCTCAAGTACGGGATTCTGGCTCGCGACGAGCCGATACAGTATGGCGGCTTCAAGGTCTTCTACAAGCAGGACCGGCCGGTCTTGAAGCCGGAGGACGTGCTGACCCTCGACCCCGCCCCGGCGGTCGTCACCTACCAGTAGTTCGGAGATTCGAATAGTTGCCGGGTAGCGCCTTTAGGTGATCCTTTCCATCTCGAAGGGGACCATGACGTGATCGCGGTATGCCGGCCGTCTGGTGAGACGGTCATGCCACGCCTCCAGGTTCGGGAGCGGTGGGCGATCTATCTCAAGTTCCAGCCAGCGGTAGACTGTCGACCCGAGCGCGATGTCTCCGGTGGTCAACGTCTCCCCGGCGACGTACTCACCGCCTTCGAGGTGGGCGTCGAGCACCCGCAGGGTCTCGGCCGTGGCTTTTACGGAAGCTGCTATCGTCTCCGGGTTCCGGTCTTCGGGCGGGGTGCGAACGAGGCCCAGTAGAGTCTCCCGGAATGCGGGGAAGACCGTTCCGAGCTGGTAGTCCATCCATTTGTCCGAGAGGGCGCGCGCCGCGGGGTCTTCGGGCCAGAGGCCGCCTTCTCCGTACTTCGCGCAGAGGTAACGCACGATGGTGTTCGACTCCCAGAGGTCGAAACCGTCGTCCGACACGAGGGGGACGAGCCCCACGGGGTTGCGGGACAGAAATTCCGGCTCCTTGTTTTTTCCGTACAGGCCGCCCGCGTCGTGACGGTCGAACGGCAACTCCAGTTCGCCCAGGCACCAGAGTACCTTCTGCACGTTCACCGAGTTGGACCTGCCCCAGACTTCGATCACCCGCGTACCCCTTTACTCGCTGACACTAGAGGAAGTTTAGCCGGGATCGATACACTTGGTCCCGCGCGCTCTACCAACGCCCGCACATCGGTTAAGATAGCGGTTCGTATGCAGATACAGACGCACAGGAAGTTCTCGACGACGCCGGGCACGCGCGACGTGCTGCCGCCGGAGTCCACGCGCCTCCTGGACGTGCAGCAGAGGATCCGCGAGCGGTTCCGTATGCACGGCTTCCGGGAGGTGGTGACGCCGGCGCTGGAGTACTCGGAGGTCATAGAGGAGCCGAAGCTCAGAGACTCGGCGTTCAAGCTCTTCGACCAGGACAACCAGATGCTCATCCTGCGCCCCGAGATGACCACCCCGATCGCGCGCCTCATCGCTCAGCGGCTAGCGGGCAGCCCGACGCCGCACAAGCTCTCCTACAGCCTCCCCGTCTACCGCCGCGCCAGCGTGGGCCGCGGCCAGAGCGCGGAGTTCCACCAGGCCGGGGTCGAGGTCGTCGGCTCCACGAGCCCTGGCGAGGACGCCGGAGCGATAGCCTTGCTCGTTGACGTGCTGGAGACCGTGGGCCTGCGCGCCCCCGGCGACTTCGCGGTCGTGCTCGGGCAGGTCGCGTTCTACGAGGGCTACCTGAGGGAAGTGGCGCCGGAGGCCGAGCCCGAGATAGTCGCGGCGCTCGTAGCGAAGGACCTCGTGCGGGTGGACGCTCTGGCGGGGAACCTGCCGGATGGGGCCGCGGCGGGCGCGCGCGAGATACCGCGCCTGGTCGGCCCGGCAACGGATAGCGGAGTGCTCGAAGAGGCGGCCCGGTACGCGGATGGCCCGGAAGCCACGGCTGCTCTGGATAACCTGCGCGAGATACTCGCCCACCTCGACGCCCACGGTTGCCTGGACGCCGTGATCCTGGACCTCGGACTCATCGGGCGGCGCAACTACTACACCGGCGCGGTCTACGAGGCGTACGCCTCCGGGATGGGCTTCAGCGTCGCCAACGGCGGCCGCTACGATAACCTGCTCCAGCGCTTCGGGGAGTCGCTCCCCGCCACGGGCTTCGCCATCTCGATAGAACGTCTCATCTCCGCCATGCCCGAAGAGCCCCGGCCCGTGTGCCTCGTCCTCGCTGGAGCATCGGCGGAAGCATCCCGGACAGCCCGCCGCCTGCGCGAGTCCGGCGTGCCCGTGCTGCACGTCGCCGAGGACCTGTCGGAGAGAGAGGCGACGGCCTACGCGCACTCCGTCGGGGCGGCGTGGGTCTCTCGTCCGGTCCCCGGCGGGATAGACCTCTGGCCGGTGGAGGCGGATGGCGGGTCCGAGGTAGTGCCTCTGGAAGACGTGGCTGGAAAGGTGCTCGCGTGAACGGCCGACCGTCGGGGCTCCGGGTGGCGGTGCCGAAGGGCGCCATCTTCGAGGATGCGCTGGCGGCGCTGGGGAGCGCGGGGCTCCCGGTGGAGGTGTTGCGCGAGGACGGGCGCAAGCTCTTCTACGAGGCGGCGGGCACGCAGTTCATCGTCAGCCGGCCGTCGGACGTGCCGGTCTTCGTGGAGTACGGGGCGGCGGACGTTGGGATCGTGGGGAAGGACGTGCTGGAGGAGCAGGAGCCGAACGTCATGGAGCTTCGGGACCTGGGGACGGGGGCGTGCAGCATGATCCTGGCCGCTCCCGCCAGTGACGCGGAGCGGGTGAGGGCCGAGATAGAGCGTGCCGAGGTCGTGCGGGTGGCGACCAAGTTCCCGCGCACGGCCCGCCGGTACTTCGAGGGCCTGGGGCGGCAGGCGGAGATCATCGAGCTGCACGGCTCCATAGAGCTCGCGCCGCTCGTCGGGCTCGCGGAGTGCATCGTGGACCTGACCGCCACCGGAACCACGCTGCGCGAGAACGACCTGGTGGTGATGGATGAGATCTCCTACTCTACCGCCCGCTTGATCGCAAACCGCGGCGCATACCGGCTCCGCAACCGCGAGGTAGCCGCCCTCGCCGCAACGATGCAGGGCGTGGGAGGTCACGTTGGCTAGGACGCTCGACGCCCGCGACCGCAACCCGGAGGAGTTCGTCCGGGAGCTGCGCCGTCCGGGTGGTTTCCTCTCGCCGAAAGTGCGGGACGCGGCGCGGCGGATCGTCGAGGACGTGCGCGAGAGAGGAGACGCCGCCCTCATCGAGTACACCGAGCGCTTCGACGGGGTGCGGCCGGACCCCATCCGGGTCTCCACGGAAGAGATAGCCGCCGCGCGGGAGTCTCTCTCCCCGGAGATAGAGGAGAGCTTCCGCGTCGCGATAGAGAACGTGCGCGCCTTCCATGTCCGGGAGATGGACCGTTCGTGGGAGATCAGCCGCAACGGCGCCACGACCGGGCAGCGTGTCCGGCCGCTGCGGAGGGCCGGCGTCTACGTCCCCGGCGGGCACGGCGCGTACCCGAGCACGATGGTCATGGCCGCGGTGCCGGCGCAGGTAGCCGGGGTCGGTAGCATCTGCGTGTGCGCGCCTCCTGGCAGGGACGGCCGCGTGAGCGAGTGGGTGCTGGCGGTCGCCGGACTGCTCGGGCTCGACGAGGTACACGCCGTCGGGGGGGCGCAGGCGATCAGCGCGATGGCGTATGGTACGGAGAGCGTCGCGGCGGTCAACAAGATCGTCGGTCCCGGCAACGACTACGTGACGGCGGCGAAGCTGGAGGTCTTCGGCGTCGTCGGCGTGGACGCGCCGCAGGGACCGAGCGAGGTCGTCGTGATCGCCGACGCGAGCGCTTTCCCGGAGCGCGTCGCCCGCGACCTGATGGCCCAGGCCGAGCACCTCTCCGGCGCCTCAGCCATCCTGCTCACCCCGAGCGCGACCCTCATCGAGGAGGTCGAGCCGCTGCTCACCGGCGAGCCCGCCGATCTAATAACCCTGGTCCGGGTCCGGGACCTGGCGCAGGCTGTCGAGATCTCCAACCACTACGCCCCGGAGCACGCGCACGTTATCTCCGAGGACTACGAAGCAATCGTCCAGGGACTCGACGCCGCCGGGATGGTCGCCATCGGAGACTTCAGCCCGGTGGCTCTCGGGGATTACGCTGCCGGGCCGTCGCACGCGCTGCCCACGGGCGGCGCGGCGTCGTGGGCCTCGGCTCTCGGCACCCACGACTTCACCGCCCGCACCAACTACATCCACTTCACGCAGGAGGCGCTGCGGGAGATCGGACCGCACGTGGAGCGCCTCGCGCGCCTCGAAGGCTTCGAGAACCACGCGGAGAGCGTCGGGGTGCGGCTCAAGTAGGCGGGGGCGGTTGTTTTCTGATGGACCAGAGGAGGAGCATGCAGCGGAAGGGTAGCGCGGAGCGGAAGACGGGGGAGACCTTCGTCCGGGTGAGCCTGGACCTGGACGGCACGGGCGTGGCGGAGGTCTCAACGGGCGTGGGGTTCCTGGACCATCTCCTGCACCTCCTCGCTCACCACTCCGGCATGGACCTCAATGTCGAGGCCCAGGGCGATACGTGGGTGGACGACCACCATACGGTCGAGGACACGGGGCTGGTGCTCGGCCGCGCGTTCGATGAGGCGCTCGGAGACAGGAACGGGATAGTGCGCTTTGCTGATGCGAGCGCGCCGCTCATCGAGTCTCTCTCGACGGCGGTGGTGGACCTCGGCGGGCGCAGCCACCTCACCTGCAACCTCGGGCCGATGCCGGAGAAGATCGGGACGTTCGACGTGGAGCTCGTGCAGGAGTTCCTGCGCGCCTTTACCCAGTACGGACACTTCACCCTCCACTTCAACTGCCACTACGGCGAGAACGCCCATCACAAGGTCGAGGCCGGAATCAAGGCGCTCGCTGTGGCGCTAAGGGAGGGCATGGCTCCCAGGAGCGGCGGCAGCGCCTCCACGAAAGGAGTGATCGATTAGCTTGGCTGACCGGGGCAGCGGCGTGCGGGCGGTCGTCTTCGACCTGGGGGGCGTATTGATCGACTGGGACCCCAGATACCTGTACCGCAAGATCTTCGCCGGCGAGGAGGAGATGGAGGACTTCCTGACAAAGGTCGCCACGTTCGAGTGGCACCTGGAGCAGGACCGGGGACGGACGCGGAAGGAGGGGACTGCGCTCCTTCTCTCCCAATACCCGTGGTATGAGCAGGAGATCGAAGCGTACTACGAGCGATGGGACGAGATGTTCGGCGGACCCATCGAAGAGACCGTGGGCGTGCTGCGGGGCCTGCGCGAGCGAGGACTCCCGCTCTACGCCCTCACGAACTGGTCTGCGGAGGTCTTCCCGCTCGCACGGGAGCAGTACGATTTCCTGGCGTGGTTCGATGACATAGTCGTCTCGGGAGAGGAGCGCATGCTAAAGCCGGAGAAAGAGATATACGGCGTGCTCGTCGAGCGTACCGGCCTGGACCCCGCCACGACCGTATTCATAGACGACTCGCCCGCGAACGTCCACGCTGCCAGGGAACTGGGTTTTACCGGCATAGAGTTCCGGGACGCGGATCAACTCCGGGAAGACCTGGAGCGGCTGGAAGTCCTGCCCACTGCTTCCAAGAGGCCGGTGCCCGATGCCTGAGACCCTGAACGTGGCGATGGTTGACTACGACGCGGGGAATACGCTCTCGGTGAGGCGCGCGCTGGAGAAGGTCGGGGCGAATGTGGACCTCACCCCTGACCCGGACGTGGTCAGTAACGCGGACGCCGTGGTGCTCCCCGGCGTCGGGGCGTTCGGAGACTGCATGCGGGAGCTTCGCCGGCGCGGGATGGACGAGGCGTGCCTCGAAGCCTACCGCGCGGGCACGCCGTTCCTCGGCGTCTGCGTCGCTCTGCAGGTACTCTTCGAGGGTTCGGAGGAGTCGCCAGGAGTCGATGGACTGAGCATCTTGCCAGGAAACGTGGTCCGGTTCGCGGCGAACGGCCTGAAGGTCCCGCACATGGGCTGGAACGAGGTCGCGCTCTCCCGGTCCCATCCCGTACTCGACGGTCTGGACGGCGAGGCGTTCTACTTCGTCCACTCCTACTATCCGGAGCCGGCCGAGCCCGCGGACGTGCTCGGGACCACCGATTATGGAGCGGAGTTTTGCTCCGCGGCGGGGAGGGAGAACCTGATCGCCGTGCAGTTCCACGCCGAGAAGAGCAGCCGCGCCGGGCTCAGGCTCTACGAGAACTTCCTTGACTGGGCGCGTAACTCTTGAACAGCTTTACCGTCTACCCGGCCATAGACCTGCGGGGCGGTCGTTGCGTGCGGCTCAAGCAGGGGGACTTCGGGCGTGTTCGGGAGTACGACGCCGACCCCGTGTCGCGGGCGCGGGAGTGGGAGAGGAGCGGCGCGGCGGCGCTGCACGTGGTTGACCTGGACGGGGCGGAGCGGGGACGCCCGGTGCAGTTGGACCTCATCGGCGAGATAGCCCGCTCCGTCGCCGTGCCGGTGCAGGTGGGCGGCGGGATACGCGCGCTGGAAGACCTGCGGGCCGTTATGGCGGCGGGAGCGAGCCGCGTGGTCATGGGCACGGCGGCTGTCGGCGACCGGGAGCTCAGGCTGCGGGCCGTCGAGGAGGCGGGCGATTCGCTGATAGTCGCCGTTGATGCGAGAGATGGTGTCGTGGCGACGCACGGCTGGCAGCGGGCGAGCGGGGTGGACGTTCTGGAGTTGTCCGAGGAGTTGTCCAGAGATGGCGTCGCTTCCGTCCTCTATACCGATGTAGCCCGCGACGGGATGGACCTGGGGGCGGCGCTCGAAAAGACCGCCGAGGTGGCCCGCCTCATCCCGACCATCGCCAGCGGCGGCGTGCGGGGCGCCGGAGACATCGCCGCCCTGAGAAAAATAGAAGGCGTGACCGGGGCCGTCGTCGGCACCGCGCTCTACGAGGGGAGCGTTACGCTGGAGGAGTTGCTCGCGGCGGCCGAAGCTCGCTGAGAACGAGCGCCGAGCCGTTCACCGAAAAAATCACTCATTTGAGTGATGCGCGGAGGACTCGAACGTGTATATCATGCTAGCGTTGCGGTGAGGAGGGCCGGGGCGTCGCGTCCTGTCCCCGAGAAAGGAGTAAGGATGAGACGGCGGACGGTTCTTTTGCTGGCGGCGATGCTTCTAGCTGTCATGGCGGCCGGTGGGGTGGCCCTGGCGGCTACCATAGACGGCACGGCGGCGGATGACACCATCAACGGTACGAGAGGCTCGGATACCATTGACGGCCGTGGGGGCGACGACTTGATCCGCGGCTTCAGGGGAGCGGACTCCCTTACGGGAGGCTCGGGCGACGATACGATCAATGCCGGTCCGCTCGATGAGAAGGCGATGGACACCGTCTCCGGGGGTGGCGGTAACGACCGGATCCGGGCTCGCAACGTCCCGGCTGCGAAAGACGTCATAGACTGCGGTAAGGGCTTCGACACGGTCGTCGTGGACTCGAAGGACGTTTTCTCGGGCTGTAACCGCGTTTTCCGCTAACGACAATTACGGTTAAGGAGTCTGGCTAAGAAGTCTCAGCGCCCCGGCTTACC